>CAXTOE010000032.1:0-1804 GCA_964245685.1 uncultured Acetobacteraceae bacterium
CCTTCCTTGCCCTCGGTCGTCGCCTGCCGGTGGCGCTGACCGTGCACCGTGGCGAGCTCGACGCGTCGGTCGTCGCCAAGGCTGCCGCGCCGGCGCGCGCATGAAGTTCCTGACCGATTTCGGCGATCAGGCGGTGGTGCTGCCGCTGGTGGCCTCAGTCGCGATCATGCTGCTGCTGCTGGGCTGGTGGCGCGGCGCGATCGGCTGGCTGGTCGCGGTGCCGGGGACGTTCGGCGTCGTGTTGTCGCTGAAGATCGTGTTCTACGCCTGCCACGCGGCGCTGCCAGATCTCGGCATACGCAGCCCGAGCGGCCATACCGCGTGCGCCACCGTCGTGTATGGCGGCCTGATCGCGCTGCTGGGCCGGCACGGTGCCGGCCGGACGACGCGCCACCTGCTGCTGATCGCCCTCGCCGCCCTGCTGCTGGCGCTGCTGTTCGGCTTCTCCCGCGTGGATCTCGGCGTGCATACGGTGCCGGACGTGCTCGTGGGAGGCGCCGTCGGGATCCTCGGCGCGGTGCTGTTCGTGCAGCTGGCCGGACGGCCGCCGCGCGGCTTCCGGCGCTGGGCGCTGGGGGCAGTCGTGCTGGTGGTGGCGATGCTGGTGCATGGACGTGAGCTGCACGCGGAGGAGACGATCCAGCAGATGGCGATACGCTACTGGTGGCCGTTCATCGCCGCGTGCCGGCACGCCTGACCCGTCTGCGGCGGCGCCATCCGGTCGTGGTGCGTCGGAGCAACGGGCTAGGCCGCGAAGAACGCCACCTTGTTGGCCTCGAGCACGGCGCAGGTGAGACGGCCGCCGCGGCCGGCGCCGGTGTCGAGGCCGATGCGGTTGCCGCGGAGCACCGGATCGGCCATCGGCGTGTGACCGTGCACGATGATCGCGCCGAACGTCTCCTGCGACGACAGGAACGGCTCGCGTATCCAAAGCAGGTCGCGCCGGCTGAGCTGGTCGAGCGCCACGCCCGGTCGCACGCCGGCATGGACGAACAGGTAGCCGTCGATGCGATACTGCAGCGACAGCCGGCTCATGAAGCGCAGATGCTCGCGCGGCAGCAGCTCCGGCCACTCGTGCAGAGGAGCCTGGCGCGGCACGCCCCAGCTCGCCAGTGCCGCCGCACCGCCGTTGGCGAGCCAGGTCTGCGCCTGCCTCTGGTCGCCGAAGGCGATGGCCTGCAGCGCCATCTCCTCGTGGTTGCCCATCAGGTTGACCACCCGCGTCACCGGGAAGTTCGGCTCGCGCGAGAGCAGGCTGAGTACACCGGCGGTATCCGGGCCGCGATCGATGTAGTCGCCGAGATGGATCAGGGTGACATCGTCCGCCGGTCGGTCGCGCAGATCCAGCGCGATCTGGCGATGCAGCAGGCTGAGCCGCTCGGAGCAGCCGTGGATGTCGCCGATCGCGTAGACCCTGCGTCCCGGCGCCAGCACGCCCGGCGCCTTGGCGAAGGTCAGCGGCCAGGACATGACACGGGTGCGCTCCTGACGCTCCCAACCGGGCGGCAGGCCGGCCCCGGCCGGCACGGGCGCGAAGCGAGCCTCGGAGACCGTACGACGTGGGCCCTGCGACATCACGGCCACGAACCAGATCCTGCCGCGAGACGGGCACGGTCACGCGCCCCGGACCGCGATCCCGGCTGGACGGCGTTGGGCATGGGTCGCACATCCTGCATCGCGGGGGAAGATCCGATCGAAGTGCGGCGTCTTGATGGCGGCATCATGCACCAAGTCGGCGTTCCTGATACGGCTTTCGTGGGCGCGACGTCGCGCCGTCCGTGATCGATGCGAGACGCGGGTTGGG
>CAXTOE010000032.1:1814-13717 GCA_964245685.1 uncultured Acetobacteraceae bacterium
CCTCGACAGCTATCATTCCGGCGTGCGTATCCAGGGCGTGTCGATCCGCCAGGCGAGTGCGGCGCCTACTGCAGGTGAGCCAGCAGCTGGCCGACGGAGGCGGAGCTGGAAGCCGCCGCGGTGACGTGGGTGATCGAGCCGCCGGACGTCTTGTCGTAGTCGTAGCTGGTGCTCAGGCCGGAACCGTCCAGGGCGAGCTTCAGGACGTGCGATCCCGTCGTCAGGATCGAGTCGTTGATGGTGAAGCCCTGCAGCGGCTTGCCGTCCGGCGCGTTGTCCCACAGCACGCCCTTGTAGACCCCGTCGACGTAGGCACGGATCGTCTGGTTGACGCCGGTCGACTTGCTCACCGTGATGGTGTCCTGGGTAGCGCTGGTGTGCACGATGTTCGACAAGATGAACGACATCGAGGGGCTCGGGGTCGGAGTCGGCGCGATGACGACGGGATCCGTGATGGTGACGGCGGCCGAGTTGGCAGTCACGGTCGGACTCGAGGTGCTGTCGACGGCGTGCACGGTGTCGCCGCTGGCGGCGAGGTGGACGCTGAAGCTGGCGCTGCCGTTGCTGAGCGCCACCGCCTGGTAGCCGCTCTCGACGGCGCCGGTGTTGGTCAGCACTTCCTCGTAGACGCTGGTCAGCCCGGTCGCGGCGACGGTCTCGGTGACGGTGACGCCGGCGCCGACGCTGGGCTCCTGCACCGTGCCCGGGGCGGAGAGGGTGATGGTCGGGTGCGGCGCGGACACCGCCGGGTCGGTGATGGTGACGGCGGCCGAGTTGGCGGTCACGGTCGGGCTCGAGGTGCTGTCGACGGCGCGCACGGTGTCGCCGCTGGCGGCGAGGTGGACGCTGAAGCTGGCGCTGCCGTTGCTGAGCGCCACCGCCTGGTAGCCGCTCTCGACGGCGCCGGTGTTGGTCAGCACTTCCTCGTAGACGCTGGTCAGCCCGGTCGCGGCGACGGTCTCGGTGACGGTGACGCCGGCGCCGACGCTGGGCTCCTGCACCGTGCCCGGTGCCGAGAGCGCGATGGTCGGTGCCGGCTTGACTGGAGCCGGAGGCGTCGGGCTGCCGCCGGCGTTCGGCTTGCTGTAGGAGATGTCCTGGATGTAGAGCTGCACCGTCGAGGTGGTCTGGTAGGACGCCTCGTTGACGACCTCCGCACCCATGGTCTCGTTGACCCCGCCATGCGCGTAATCGAGCGGGACGTGGCTGGTGTTCTGGTAGATCTCGACTCCGTCCACGTAGTAGGTCAGCGATCCGGCCTCCCAGTCCATCGAGTAGGTGTGCGACTTGGTGAGGTCGATGTTGCTGATCTGGTGGATCGACTGGCCGTTGTTGTTGGAGCCGGGCTGGTAGTAGTGCAGCGTGCTGTAGCCGTTCTTGGTGCCGTCCCAGCTCTCCAGGATGTCGATCTCCGACGCCTGACCCGGCTTGTTGCTCGGCAGCCAGACATTGTCGGCGGGCCACAGCAGGAAGCAGATGCCGACGCCCTGGCCGGCCTGGCCGGCATAGCCGGTGAAGGAGTAGAGACCGTAGCCCTCACCGCCGCTCTTGGAGGTGTTGAGCTGCTCGATGCCGACCGGGTTCCAGCCGCCAGCGAGGGAGCCGGAGAGCAGCAGGCCGGCGCTGGTGTCGGTGAACCAGTACTGGTTGGGGTTGCCCCAGTGCTCGGCCCAGATGCTGGTGTTGAGCGACTTGTCCTTGGTGAAGTCGTCGTTAATAACGGTAGTGAAATCACCGAGATTGAGATTGGCCATGTCGAAGGTCCTAACCTATAGAACGTTGTCAAATAGCAACGTTATGATCGGATTGATTTAAATCAGGGGCTGTTTATGTCGCGGTATCTGCCCCGCCATGACTAACCATTGCCACATCACGAATTCGTGATCAAGCTTTATTTGTCCATTACAATATTAGCCACTGGCGGTTTATGACACGTGACAATCCAGAAAAGGATTTGCCTGCCCGTCAGCCCGCGCTCGTCCGCAACAGGAACGTGAACACGATTTCGTGATGCCAACTCGGTGGAGCCCGCTCCTCGCCGTGAGGTAGAACAAGGCGATTGAGATCAGTGCCGTCCGGTGAGGCTCGACCCGATAAGCGGATGGCCGGTGACCGGCCGAGGGTCGGAAAAAATCTGCTCCCGACGCGTTCACGACGTGCGCCTCGTGCCATGTCGGCTTGCTGGCGCGCTCGGTCCGGAATGTCGTGGCGTCGGGAGCGCCCGCGACCTGCTTTAGCCGAAGCTCAGCTGGAGCGTTGCGCCGCGCCTGCCGCGTCAACATCTGACGCACGGCGTAACCGCGCCGTTCCGTGGTAGGCTGCGCCGGTTTGGACACACCCGTTTATCAGGCGAAGGGACGATCGAGTATGCCGGACGGAGCCATGCTCGCCACGCAGGAGAGTGTATCGCCGCGGCTGCCGCTGGCGGTCGACCTCGACGGCACCCTGCTCGCCGGCGACGTGCTGCACGAGCAGTTCCTCAAGCTGCTGTTCCGGCGGCCGCTGCTGCTGCCGCCTCTGTTGCTGACCCTGATGCGGCAGGGCCGCGCGGTGTTCAAGCGGCGCGTGGTGGCACTGATGCCGCCGCTCGCGGTCGCGCTGCCGTTCCGCAAGCCGTTCCTGGAATGGCTGCAGGGCCAGAAGGACGCCGGCCGGCCGCTGCACCTGGTGACCGCCTCGGATCAGCACGTTGCCGACGCCGTCGCGGCACATCTCGGCATCTTCGAGACCGCGACCGGCAGCGACGGTGCCACCAACCTGCGCGGCGCCGCCAAGGGAAACTCGCTGCGCGCGCGGTTCCCGGACGGGTTCGCCTATGCCGGCGACAGCAAGGCCGATCTCGACGTCTGGGCGATGGCCGACCAGGTGGTGCTGGTTAATGCCAGCAGCGCCACGGCCTCGCGCGTGCGCGCCAAGGGCTGGCCGGTGCTGGCGGAGTTCGTGCGCACACGCCCCGGCCTGAAGGACTGGCTCGCCGCGATCCGGCTGCACCAGTGGAGCAAGAACACGCTGCTGGTGGTGCCGCTGCTGCTGGGGCATCGCTTCGGCGATCCGCACGCGGTGATGCGCGTGCTGCTGGCCATGCTGATCCTGAACGTGGTGGCGTCCGGCACCTACATCCTCAACGACATCGCCGACCTTGAGGCCGACCGGCTGCACGCCAAGAAGTGGCGCCGCCCGTTCGCCTCCGGCCGGGTGTCGCCGGTCACCGGCCTGCTGGTGGCGGTCGGGCTGATCGGCGGCGGGTTGATCTGCGCGGCGTCGCTCGCTTCGAGCTGCCTGTTGCTCGTCGCCGCCTACGTCGTGATCTCGCTGACCTACTCGCTGCGTCTCAAGAGCGTGCCGTTCCTCGACACCACCATCATCGCCGCCCTATTCACGCTGCGACTGATCCTGGGCATCGAGATGGCGCAGGTGCTGTACTCGCCCTGGCTGATCTCGTTCGCGGGCTTCTTCTTCCTGTCGCTGGCGCTGGCCAAGCGGCACGTCGAGGTGATGCAGGCCGGCGACGGCTCCGGCGCCTCGCTGGCACGTCGCGGCTACCTGCCCGAGGACTGGCCGCTGACCCTGGCCTTCGGCGTCGCCGCCGCGTTCGCCTCGCTGCAGATCATGATCCTGTTCGTGGCCGACGACGCGCGGCCGTCGCTGCTGTACTCGCATCCGTTCCGGCTCTACCTGGCGCCGTCTGGCATCCTGCTCTGGCTGATGCGGGTCTGGTTCCTGGCGCACCGCAAGCGGCTGTCGCACGACCCGGTCATCTTCGCGCTGCGCGATCCGGTCAGCTGGCTGCTCGGCGCCTACACCTTCGCAATCGTACTGGCGGCCCTATGAACAGCATCGTCTCCCCCATCGCCGCGATACAGGCCGGCGACGCGCCTTCGTCGCTCGGCACCACCGGCTGGAAGGAGCTGGGCCTCAAGAGCTGGGGGCGGTCGCAGGTCGCCGAGGCGCTGGTCGCGCGGCCTGAACGGACGCGCGAACTGCACGCGGCGCTGCGCGATGGCGGCGCCGCCGGCTCGCGCTCCCTGCTGCCGCGCGGCGCGGGCCGCAGCTACGGCGACGTCTGCCTCAACGCCGACGGCTCGGTCATCCTCACCGAGCGCCTGAACCGGATCCTGTCGTTCGATCCGGCCACCGGCCTCGTGGTGGTGGAACCCGGCGTGACCTATGCGGACCTGCTGACGGTGTTCCTGCCGCGCGGCTTCCGCGTTCCGGTGTCGCCCGGCACCTCGTTCGTGACCATGGGCGGAGCGGTGGCCAACGACGTGCACGGCAAGAACCAGCACGTCGCCGGCTGCTTCGGCGACTGCGTCGAGTGGCTCGACCTGCTCTGCGCCGACGGCAGCGTCCGGCGCCTCTCGCCGACCGAGAACCAGCCGCTGTTCGACGCCACCATCGGCGGCATCGGCCTGACCGGCATCGTCACCGCGCTGTGCCTACGCCTGCTGCCGGTGCCGTCGCCGGCGCTGCTGGTGCGTCGCCGGCGGGTGGGCGGGCTCGACGAGTTCCTCGAGGGTTTCGAGCAGGCGTCGTCGGTGCCGTATTCGGTCGGCTGGATCGACGTGCTCGCCACCGGTGCGAGACTCGGGCGCGGCATCCTCGAGACCGCGGAACCGGCGCCGCGCGGCGCCGTCGCACCGGCGTCGCCGCGTGCCAGGCGCATGCCGGTTGACCTGCCAGGCTGGGCGCTGAACGGCGCCTCGGTGCGCGCCTTCAACGCGCTGTACTGGCGGCGTGCGCAGCCCGAGGCCCGCGAGGCGGTGTCGAACTACATCCAGTTCCTGCATCCGCTCGACGCCATCACCGACTGGAACCGGCTCTACGGCCGTCGCGGCTTCCACCAGTTCCAGTGCGTGGTGCCGCGCGAGGACGGGTCGGAGACCGTCAAGCGCCTGCTGCGTACCGCCTCCGCAGGCGGCGGCGCCTCCTTCCTCGCGGTCCTCAAGGTGATGGGCCTCGGCGGCCGCGGCCTGCTGTCGTTCGCCCGGCCGGGCTACTCGCTGGCGCTGGATTATGCGTCGGCACCGCACACGCCGGAGCTGTTCCGTGCCCTCGAACGCATCACCCGCGACGCCGGCGGCCGCATCTACCTCGCCAAGGACAGCATGATGTCGCGCGAGAGCTTCACCGCCATGTATCCGAACATCGAGGCGTTCCAGCAGGTGCGCGAGCAGGTCGACCCGAACCGTCGCTTCTCCTCCAGCCTGTCGCGCCGGCTGGGGCTCGGGTAGCGGCCATGTCGGGCGGGACCTTCCTGCGCACCTGGCTGATCCTTGGGCCGAGCTCTTCGGCGGCCCGCGCGTTCGCGCATCGTGCGGCCTCCAACGGCGCGCGCGTCATCCTCGCCGGCCGCGACGCCGAGGACCTGCAGGCGCAGGCGCAGGACCTGTCGCTGCGCTACGGGGTGCCGGCGCTGGCGCGCGGGTTCGACGCGCTCGACCTGTCGACGCATTCGGCCTTCGCCGCAGAGTGCGTCGCCCTGTCGGACGGGCAGCTCAACATCTTCGCCGCCGTCGGCATCATGCCGGAGCAGGAGGCGCTCGACCACGACCGCGTGCTGCTGCGACAGACCGTCGATACCAACTTCACCGGGTTGGTGTCGGTGCTGGCGGCCTTCACCCCGTCGCTCGAGTCGCAGCGCGGCGGGACCGTGATGGTGATGGGCTCGGTCGCCGGCGATCGCGGCCGGCCGCGCAACTACCTGTACGGCGCCACCAAGGCGGCGCTGCATACCTGGCTGCAGGGCTACGCCGCGCGGCTGTCACGTTCCGGGGTTCGCGTGGTCTGCATCAAGGCTGGGGTGATCGACACCGCGATGACCTGGGCGCTGCCGAAGCTGCCCTTCATGGCGCGTCCGGACGCCTTCGCGCGATCCGCCTGGGCGCTGGCGGCGCGAGGGCCGCAGGGCGCCTACGTGCCGCGGATCTGGCAGCTGGTGATGCTGGTGATACGCAGCGTGCCGACGCCGATCTTCAACAAGATGAACCTCTAGCGCCCGATCGTCTTCGGCCGAAGCAGCCGGAGACGTCGAGCAGGCGCGAGACCGATGACCTCGCGCCGGCGCGCCGCGGAGGCGGTCAGAAATGCCGTTCATAGATGGTCAGCACATCGCCGGGCTTGACGAAGCTCTGCCGCTGCACCTTGCCCTCCACCGAATTCTTGCCGTCGTTGCGCACGATCGACCCGTAGTCCTCGACCGCGCGGTAGGTGAAGCCGCCCGCCACGGTCACCGCCGTCAGCACGGTCATGCCGGGCTGGTAGGGGTACTGACCGGGCTTGGCGACCTCGCCGAGCACGAAGATCGGACGGTAGTTGGTCACCTCGACCGAGACCGACGGGTCGTTGAGGATGCTGTGCGTCTTGGCCTCGCTCGCGATCTCGTCGCTGAGCTGGGTGGTGGTCATGCCCGCGGCCTTCACCGCGCCGAGCATCGGCAGCGCGATGTTGCCGGCGTCGCTGACGTGGAAGTCGCCGCTCAGCGAGTCCTCGCCGACGGTGATCACCCGGATCTCGTCGCCGGGGCCGAGATTATAGGCCGCACTCGCCTCGTCGGGCAGCGGCGCCAGGTTGCCGCCCGGCGTGCAGCCGGGGATGACGAGCAAGCTGGCCAGGGCGAGGGCGGTTCCGGCGAGGCAGGTTCTACGCAGCACGAGATGTCCTCATTTCTTGGTCGTTATGGACCGGAGCATGATGGATCTGATCATGCCTGGCTTGTCAACGGAAGGCACCGGTGGTGCCGGCCGGCTTCATGCCGTGGCCGGGCAGGGCAGCGAACACCTCGCGCCTGAGCCGGCCGCGCCAGCTGCCGCGATGTGCGGCATCGTTGCGCACGATATAGGAGGCGCCGGCGGCCGACATCTGCCGGGTGGGCTCCTGGCGGGCCAACCGCCAGGCCGCCGGCAGCGCCCGGAGCGTCTGCGACCAGAGGCCATTGCGGGCGCCCTTCAGCAGGTAGCCCGCGATGCGCGGCGCGAGCGCCGGCCAGCCCTGCCACTTGCGGCCGATATAGAGGCGGTTGCGCACGTAGTAGAACCAGCGGTTGCCCGACCAGTTGAAGCGCCGGTCGGGACTGACCTTGTGTCGCACCACGAGGTCGCCCTCGTACTGCATGCGCCAGCCCTCGGAGATCGCCTTGAGGCAGAAATCGAGCTCCTCCCAGCAAAAGAACAGCCTCTCGTCGTAGCCGCCGCAGCGCTGCCACGCCCGCCGGCTGATCGCGTGCCCGGCGCCGACGAAGGTCACCGTCTCGAAGCGTTCGCCCGACCTCTGCAGCAGGCTGGCAGGATAGCCCCAGCTCGACAGGTCGTCGCTGCCGTCGGCATGGATGACGATGCGGAACCCGATCGCGGCGAGATCGCCCTGAGCGTCGAGGCGCGCGACGGCATGTGCCACCGTGTCGGGACCCCCGAACTCGGCGTCGTTGTCGAGCGCAATGATGGCGCGCCCGTGCCCCAAGGCGGTGACGCGGTTGCGACCGCCGGCGACGCCCCAGTTCCGCTCTGCCTGCAGCAGGCCGACATCCGGGTGCCCCTCGATCGCGGCACGCAGCCGCGCCAGGTTCTGCTCCGTCGATCCCTGGTCAAACACCAGAACGTGGCGACTGACGCCGACCTGGGCGCGAGACGAGGCGATCGCCTCCAGGGTCTCGTCGATCCGGTCCATCGCCAGGATGACGATGTCAGCGTCGTAGTCGCCTTCGGGCGGCAGCGCCCCCGCGATCAGCACGCTGGTCATGAGAATTCGCTTCCTGTGGCCATCCGGACGGAACCCAGGATATACCCGGCACGGTTGTAATGGAACCGCCCGTGCTCATCTCGTATACGTCATGACCCCGGACGTCCCGGAACAGGCGGGTGAATGCTGATTTCGGTCATCGTGCCCTGCTTCAACGTCCGCAGCTACGTCGGCACCGCACTGCAGTCGCTGCTGGCGCAGAGCCATACCCGATGGGAGGCGGTGTTCATCGATGACGGCTCGACGGACGGCACCGCCGACCTGATCGCCGGCTGCGACGATGCGCGCGTGCGTCTGGTCCGCCAGGCAAATCGCGGCGTGTCCGCCGCGCGAAACCGCGGCATCGAACTCGCAGCCGGCGACGCGCTGCTGTTCCTCGACGCGGATGACTGGCTGGCGCCCGATGCGATGGCGAGAATGGCGACGCGGCTGCAGGGCGGCCCGGCGGTGGCGGTCTACGGCGCGTTCTGCTTCGTCACCGAGGACGGCGCCAGCACGGTGCACGTCAAGTCCGGGCCGTTCCCGGAGGGCGACATCGTCGAGCGGCTGCTGGTCGAGAACCTGTTCGCCAACGGCGGGCACCTGCTGATCCGCGGCAGCGCCATCGAGTCCGTGGGTCGGTTCCGCGACGACCTGCGCTTCGGGGAGGATTGGGAGTACTGGTCGAGGCTGGCGCTCTGCGGCGCGATCGCGGTGGTACCTGGTGCGGCACCGCTGCTGTTCGTGCGTCAGCGCAGCACCGGCGCCTACCTGCGCATGGCGACCGATCCGGAGGCGTTCACGCCCTGTGTGCAGGCGATCTTCGCCAACCCCAGGCTGCGCGATCGGCTCCCCGCCGCGCGGCTGAGCCAGCTGCGCGACGAGACGGACTCGGAGAACAATTGGATCGTCGGGCGGGAGCTGGTCAGGCACGGCAGGAGGTCGGCCGGCGCGGCACGCCTGCGCCGCTCGTTTCGACGCCGGCCAGGTCTGAAGCGGGCGCTGTTGCTGGTGGTCGCGCACCTTATGCCTCTATGGCCGGTGCGGCTCGCCGGTCCGTTTCGCCCGTACGGCTCCTGATCGCGCCGGGGCCGGCGAGCCCTAATAGGCGGTCTTGCTCTTCAGTTCGCGCATCACGGTCAGGAACAGGATCTTCAGGTCGAAGAACATCGACCAGTTCTCGATGTAGTGGAAGTCGTGGTCGATGCGCGACTGAAGCTGCTCGACGGTACGCGTCTCGCCGCGCCAGCCATTGACCTGGGCCCAGCCGGTGATCCCGGGCTTCACGCGGTGCCGCACCGCGTAGTCGGCGATCACGTCCTGGAAGTAGCGGTCGCCCGCCTTGGTCGCTGGGGCATGGGGGCGCGGACCGACCAGCGACATCTCGCCGCGCAGCACGTTGAACAGCTGCGGCAGCTCGTCGAGGCTCAGCTTGCGCAGCCAGCCGCCGATCCAGGTCACCCGCGGGTCGTGCCGGGTCGCCTGCGCGATCTCCTCGCTGTCACAGCGATCATGATGCATGGAGCGAAATTTGAAGCAGATAAAGGTCTTGTTGTTGAAGCCGACCCGGACCTGCCGGAAGATGATCGGGCCGGGGCCGCTCATGCGCACCAGCAGCGCGAGCGTCAGCAGCAGCGGTGAGAGCATGGCGATGATCAGCAGGCTGCCGACCCGGTCGAACAGCATCTTCTGAACGATCTGCCAGTCGTCGAGCGGCCGCCGGCGGATCTGCACCACCACCCGGTCGCAGATCCCGCCGAAGATCGGCGAGCCGAGGTTGCGACCGGTGACGTCGGTCATGAGGTAGACGTCGGCGATGGCGCTGCTGAGCTGTGAGCACACGTTCTGTACGTGGGTGGCTTCCTGCACCGAGCCGGCCACCACGATGGTGTCGAACGACTCGTCGCGTCCGTGCTCCAGCAGATCCGACACGCGGCCGAGTACCGGCACGCCTGCATGTACGCTGTGCACCGGCACGTTGTCGTCGTAGATGCCGACCACGTGCAGGTCGGTGTTCTGGGCGTGACGCACGCCCTCGATCAGGCTGCGGCTCAGCTCGGACGCGCCGATCAAGGCGACGTTGCGGCGGAGCCGGCCGTTGGCGGACCAGCGGAACACCAGCAGCGAGCCGACGCCGTGCGACAGGCAGAGCAGCAGGGCGGTGCAGCCGGCCCAGATCTCCGGGAACGGCTCCTTCGGCAGCATCATGTTGTATTCGAGGAACAGGCAGAGATCGACCGCGGCCATCCCGAGCATGACCGCGAGCAGGATGCAGGCGAGTTGGGCGAGGGGCTGCCGCAGCCGGCTGATCTTGTAGGCGCCCGAGTAGCTCAGGCTGGTGAGCACCATCCAGTCGCCGACGAAAACCGACAGCAGGTGGGCGCCGTAGTGCAGCCGGACGATGCCGATGACGGCGCAGGCGATCAGCCCGGCCATCACCAGGACGAGCACGTCGACGATACGCCCGGCGCCGGTGAATACCGTGACCGGAACCCGCTTGGACCGCTTGTCAGCGGATGCTGGCTGTTTTACCCAATCGGGAGCGGTCGTCGTCGCGCCGATCGCTGGCACAACCCCTGCCTGTGCAGTCATCATGTCAGGTACTCCCGTCTCGGCAGTAAGGGTAGCCAAGATGCACCCTGGCGGCATGGCGCAAGTCTGGTCCGCACTGCCGGCCAGAAGCCGCAGCTGTCCCGAAAACCATCCACGGGCATTCCCTTAAACAGCTTGTTCTCATTTGCACACCAAGACCACACATAAAATCGCGTTAACGTATCTTTAACGACGTGCATCTTTCTGAAACGTTCGATCTTTTAAGCGACGCGTCGAGCAGCGAAACGTCATGCGCGGCCAAGCAGTTCACTCACGATCCTGAGGTAATTACGTAGTGTCGTTCTCTATCTCTGGTTGCCGTGGGAACCAAGCTCTCGCCCGTGGATATTGATGTCTTTTCGTTAAAAATTCCCCTAGCAGCGTCGCATATTCAGCTTTGCCTGTCTTAATATGGGCGCCAGGGGTCACGCACTGCGTGATCTCTTTGTTCATCCGTCGTGCGCGGCAGGACGCGGGCGTCATTTTCGAGGAGCGTGCCGATTCAGGTCGATCACATGGGCCGCATGACAGCCTCCGGATACCCGACGACGCCCGATATCTTCCTCTCGCAGACCCAGCTCCAGGCGATCGATTTCATCGAGCGTTCGATGGACGATCTGCAGCCGCTGGTGGCGCTGACGGGAAGTGCGGGGACTGGGAAGACCGTGGCGTTGGCTACCGCCCTGGCCCGTCGCGAGAGCGCCGGCGACCGTGTCATGCGGGTCCAGAACTTCGTCGCCGGACCGTTGACCCTGCATCGCGTGCTGGCCTCGTCGCTCGGCGTCGGCGACGCGGGCGAGCTTTCCGCCGAAGCGCTGGAGCCGGTACTGCGTCGCGCGCTCGCCGAGGCCGGACAGGCCGAGCCGCCGGTGCTGGCGGTCGACGACGCGCAGTCGCTGCTCCCGGAGACGTTGCGCTACCTCTGCCTGCTCGCTGGCCTGCGGGAGTCCGGCCGGCCGCTGTTCCGCATCCTCCTGGTCGGACGTCCCGGCTTCACCGTGCGCCAGTCGATGCCGCTGCAGTTCACGCTGGAGCCGATGCGTCCCGACGATGCGCGCGAGCTGGTGACGCACGGCCTGATCGCGTCCGGCATCGGCGCGGTGGATGGGGTGACCCAGGAGATCGTGAACCAGGCACAGGGCAACCTGCGCAAGCTCAGCCTGCTGTTGCAGGCCCGCATCGGCGAAGCGCAGGCCACCGGTCGCCGTCGCGTGACCTCCGAAGGGGCGCATCCGCAGGCCGCGGGGGCACATCTTACCACGGCGCGGCGACGGCAGCGGCCCGGCGCATGGATCGCGCTCCCGGCGTTGCTGGCGCTCGCCGGCACCGGCGCCGTCGTCGCCTACCAGGAGGGGATGTTCGGTCGTAGCGTCGACGCGCCGTCGCCGCCGCTCGCCTCGATCTCGTCCCCGCCTGCCAGGCCGCCTGAGCCGCAGCCGCGCTCTGTCGCCCCCGTGCCGCTCCCGGCGGCCGCTCCTGCTCCGCCCGTGCCTGCTCCGTCCGTGCCTGCTCCGCCAGCGACGGCCACGGCCGGTGCGCGCCCGCCTTCCGCTCCCGCCGCCGCGGCGCCGGTGGTCGTGGCACCCAGCGAGCCGACG
>CAXTOE010000033.1:0-13496 GCA_964245685.1 uncultured Acetobacteraceae bacterium
CGGAGGTGGGTCGTTCCTGCAGGCGCTGCTGACGCTGCGCTTCGGGCTGTTCGCGGCGGCGCTGCAGGGCTGGGTGCTGCGCCGGCCGGCGCCGCGGCGCCTGGTCGGCTGGCTGCTGGCGGCGAGCTTCGCCTACATCGCCGGCCAGCTGCTGCTGCAGGCGCTGGTCGGCGTCAACCTGTTCGGCACGCCGCGCTTCCACGACGGCACCCTGACCGGTCCCTACGACAAGCCGAGGGCCGCGGCGCCGCTGTCGCGCCTGCTGTTCCCGACCCTGCTGCCGGCGGCGGCGTGGCTGATGCAGCGCCGCCGCGCGGGTGCTCCCGCAGCACTCGCGGTGCTGCTCTGCGGCCTGGCGATCATGGTGCTGGCCGGGCAGCGCATGCCGCTGCTGCTGAGCGGGCTCGGGCTGCTGGGGGCGGGACTGCTGCTGCCGCGTCTGCGCGTGATCCTGCTCGGCTGCCTGGCCGCGGTGCCGTTGCTCGCGGCCGCCTCCGCCGTGGTCTCGCCGCGCAGCTTCGGCCACCTGGTGCTGCTGTTCGAGCGCCAGATGCGCCATTTCGGCGGGAGCCCGTACGGGCTGATCTATGCCCGCGCGCTGGCGATCCTGCGCGACGAGCCGCTGACCGGGCGCGGCTTCGACGGCTGCCGCACCGGCTGCCCTGAGCGCCGCTCCTCCCCCGGCGGGGGGCCGCTGGCGCCGCCGGCCTCGAACGGCGGCGGCGCCGGCTTCTGCGTGCAGCACGCGCACAACCACTACCTGCAGGCCGCGACCGACGCCGGACTGCCCGGCCTCGTGCTGTTCTGCCTGATGGTGCTGTCGTGGCTGGCGGCACTCGCGCGGCGCGGTCCGGCGGATCCGGTGCAGCGCGCCTGGCGGACCGGCCTGTTCATCGCCGTGCTGATCCAGGAATGGCCGATCGCCTCCACCAGCGCGTTCACCAACATGCCGCTGGGCGGCTGGTTCTTCCTGCTGCTGGGGTTGGGGCTCGCCGCGGCACCGTCCTATATGCAGGCACCGAGCAGAGGCTGAACCGCATGTCCGAGACCCATCCCGAGCCGCAGCCGATCCCGGTCACGGTACTGACCGGCTTCCTGGGCGCGGGCAAGACGACGCTGCTGAACCACATCCTGACCGCCCAGCACGGCCGCAGGTACGCGGTGGTGATCAACGAGTTCGGTGAGCTCGGCGTCGATAACGACCTCGTCGTCGAGACCGACGAGGAGGTGTTCGAGATGAACAACGGCTGCATCTGCTGCACCGTGCGCGGCGACCTGATCCGCATCCTGGGCAGCCTGATGAAGCGGCGAGGCCGGTTCGACGGCATCATCGTCGAGACCACCGGGCTGGCCGATCCGGCGCCCGTCGCGCAGACCTTCTTCGTCGACGAGGAGGTCCGCGCGCGCACCCGGCTCGACGCCGTGGTCACCGTGGTCGACGCGCTGAACCTGCCGGCGCGGCTGGCCGACAGCGTGGAGGCGCAGAACCAGATCGCGTTCGCCGACGTGATCGTGCTGAACAAGACCGACCTGGTCGACGAGCGCACGCTGGGCGAGATCGAGGCGCGGATCCGCGGCATCAACCGCATGGCGCGCATCCACCGCGCCGAGCGCGGACGGGTCGCGGTGGCGGCGCTGCTCGACCAGGGCGGCTTCGACCTGCAGCGCGCGCTCGAGCTGGCGCCGGATTTCCTCGAGACCGACAGCCACCAGCATGACGAGGCGGTGCAGAGCCTGTCGTTCGAGCTCGACGAGCCGCTCGACCCCGCCCGCTTCCAGGCCTGGATCGGCAGCGTGCTGCAGGAGCAGGGGGCGCGCATCCTGCGTACCAAGGGTATCCTGTGCTACGCTGGGGAGAACCGCCGCTTCGCCTTCCAGGCCGTGCACATGATGGCCGACGGCGACTTCATCGGCGCCTGGCGCCCCGACGAGCCGCGCCGCTCGCGGCTGGTGTTCATCGGCCGCGACCTCAACCGGCCGCGGCTGCGTCGCGGCAGTGAGCGACGCGATCGAGCGGTCGATGGCCTCGGAGTCGCCGCTGCGCGAGGCCCGCGGCGCGGTTCGCGAGGCTGACGCCTTCGTCACCGGCTGCGCCGTCTCGCGCGACTCCAGCAGGGCCGCTTTCGCCACCGGCGACGGCGCGGTGCACCTCGCGACGCTCGGCCAGTCCTGCGCCTGGAGCCGCATCGAGGCGCATGCCGGCGTGGTGCTGTCGCTGTCGCAGGACGTGAGCGCGCAGGACTTCCTCACCGGCGGCGACGACAACCGTCTGTGCCGCGTGTACGGCAGCGAGGCCGCGGAGCCGGTATGTGAGCTCGCCCGCGGCAGACGCTGGGTCGAGCACGTCGTCAGCGTGCTCGACGGCAGGACCGGGCTGATCGCGAGCGCCCACGGCAAGCAGGTGGAGAGCCGCGACGCGTCGGGCCAGCTGCTGCGCGGCTGCGGTCACGACTCGACGGTGGCCGGGCTGGCCTTCGACGCCAAGGGCAAGCGGATCGCCGCGGCGCACTACGGCGGGGTGTCGCTGCGCTTCGTCAACGCCCGCACCGACCAGCCACGCCTGCTCGCCTGGAAGGGCAGCCACATCGCGGTCGCGATGCACCCCGCCGGCGAGGCGGTGGTCACCGCGATGCAGGAGAACGAGCTGCACGGATGGCGCCTGGCCGACGGACACAACATGCGCATGAGCGGCTACCCGCAGAAGACGCAGTCCCTGTCCTTCTCGCGCAACGGCCGCTGGCTGGCGACCTCGGGTGCGGACGGCGTCGTGCTCTGGCCGTTCTTCGGCGGCGGCCCGATGGGACGGGCGCCGACCGAACTCGCGTCCGTGCCCGGCGTCATCTGCAGGTACGTGGCCTTCCATCCGCAGCACGAGATCGTGGCGGCCGGCTTCGCCGACGGCAGCGTGCTGATGTCGGACGTCGCCACCAGGCGGGTGCTGCCGATCTGCGGTGCGCAGGGGAGTGCGGTGTCCTCGCTCGCCTTCTCGCCGGACGGCACCAGGCTGGTTTTCGGAAACGAGGCGGGGCGAATGGCGATAATTGATCTGGCGGTCTCGCAAGCTAGACTTCTGGATGAAAACAAGATCGAAACTAACCAGAAATGATGTGAAAATTCCAAAACTTGCAATGGTATATTTCAGCGTCGCAACCGCATGATAGGCCTGTCGCGTTCCTCAGAAGGGGTCAGGTCCATGCTGTTCAACCGTATCGCCAATCACCAGCAAGCCACCACCATGTCCGTCGTCTCCGAACCGTGCTCGCCCGGCACCATCGCAGGCCGGCAATTCGAACATCTCAGCATCCAGTACGATGAAACACTGCGTACCTGCTGGGCCTATGGTCGGCTCGGCCAGAGCTACGGCCGCGCCACCAGCGCGCTGCTGTCGGACGTCCAGGCGATGCAGAGCAACCTGCGTGCGCTCCGCACCGCACAGATCGAATCGGGTGTCGAAACGATACAGTATTTCGTGATCGGATCAAGTATCTCCGGCGTGTATAATTTGGGCGGCGACATCGTCTTCTTCGCCGATCGGATCAGGGCGGGGGATCGCGCGGCGATGCATGCCTATGCGCATCAGTGCATCGACGTGATTTACGGGAATTACACGGCGTTCAGCATGCCCATCGTGACGATCGCCCTGGTGCAGGGCGACGCGCTGGGCGGCGGCTTCGAGAACGCCCTCTCGCACGACGTTCTGGTGGCCGAGCGCAGCGCGCGTCTGGGCCTGCCGGAGATCATGTTCAACCTGTTCCCCGGCATGGGCGCCTACAGCTTCCTCTCCCGCCGAATCGGCGGACCCGCCGCCGAGAAGATGATCATGTCCGGCAACCTCTACAGCGCGGCCGAATTGCACGAGATGGGAATTGTGGACGTGCTGGCCGAGGACGGTGAGGGAGAGGCCGCGGTGCGGGACTACATCGAGTCCCGCAGCCGCAAGTTCAACGCGCAGCAGGCGATGTGCCGCACCCGTCGTCAGGTCAATCCGGTGACCGTCGAGGAACTGCGCAACGTCGTGGACATCTGGGTCGACACGGCGATGTCCGTCACGGAGCCCGATCTGCGGAAGATGGAGCGGTTGGCGCAGGCGCAGATGCGCAGGCTGCGCTCGGTGTCGTCGGTGCAGCTGCACGCCGCTGAATAGGCGGCCGCGCCGCCCGCGGCGGCCTGGATCAGGAGCGTGGCGACCGCCCGGTTCCGCGCGCGTCCGCTCGCCTCGCCGGCCGCCTCACCCGACCGAGGCATCCGGCTGCGCGTGAAGTCTCTGCCACTCGCGCTCGAGGCAGGCCAGCTCGTGGCGAAGCCGGTTCGCGACGATCCGTCCGGCCGTGGCCAGGGTGGCCTGTCCGACATCGCGTGAGGCGGCGGCATCGCGAAGCGATGCGGCACCGATATTGGCGGCGGCACTGCACATCGCGTGCAGCTCGAAGCGGAAGCCCGTCATGTCCGAGGCGTCGATCGCGAAGTCGATCCGCTCGATCAGCCCATGCGCGTCGGCGATAAAGCCATGGAGCAGCTCGTTGACGAAGCCGCTACCGCCAAGCACCCGGAGCTCGGCCAGCACCGTCGGATCCAGTGCCGGCATGGCGCTCGGGAACCGTGGATGATCCGCGATCAGAGCCACGCCGTGATCCTTGGCGGCCGGCTGATCCCCCTGGAACAGGGCGTCGATCCGGGCGATCAGGCGCGCCGGCGTGATCGGCTTGGTGATGCATCCATCCATCCCCGCCTGGATGCAGTTGCGCTCGGTCTCGGCGGTCGCGTCGGCCGTCAGGGCGAGGATCGGCAGGCGCGGCGTGGGAGGCATCGCGATCCGGTACAGCTTGGTCGCTTCCAGCCCGTTCATCCCGGGCATGTTGACGTCCATCAGCACGAGGTCGAACGTGGTGGACTCCATGGCATCCATCGCCTGCAGCCCGTCATCGACCACCGTGGCCTGATGCCCGGACCGCTCCAGGATCTTGCGCACCACGCGCCGGTTGATGTCGTTGTCGTCGGCGACCAGGATGTGCAGCTTGCGTCGCGTTGACCTGACGGCCGGGTTCGGCGCCGTGCCCGCCGGGACCGGCGCATCGGGCAAGAGGGTTGCCGCGGCTTCGGGCGCCGGCAGGCCCGGTCGCGTCGCCGCGGCGGCGGCCAGTCTGCAGGCGCGCGCCAGCGTCGCGTCGGGTACCGGAACCGTAAGCGCGGTCATGAAGTGACGCTTGAGCATGGCGGCCGGCAGAGCAGGCGCGGTCCAGCGCGACAGCAGGATCCGCGGCATCGCGGTCTGCGGATCGAGCCGGCTCAGCAGGGCGCAATCGCCCGGAAGATCGCCGTGCGGATCGCGGCGGTAGAGGAACAGGATCTCGTTGGCCGGCTTGCCGCCCGGCGGGCTGAGCACGCCCTGCAGCCTGCTCGCGACGCGGACCGTCAGGCCCTGCCCGCGCAGCATCTCCTCGATGGTCCCGCTCAGGGCCGGGTCGTCGCACAGCAGCACCGCGGCTGTCGTCGCCTGCACCGCTGCGGCGGCGACCTCGGTCGCCGGTTCGTCGAGCGGGCAGGTGAACCAGAAGGTGCTGCCCTGTCCGGGACGGCTATCGACGCCGATCTCGCCGCCCATCAGGCTGACCAGCTGCCGGCATAGGGCGAGACCCAGTCCGGTGCCGCCGAACCGGTCCAGGATGCTCGGATCGGCCTGCGAGAAGACGTCGAAGATGCGCTCCTGCGCCTCGGGCGCGATGCCGATGCCGGTGTCGCTGACCTCGAAACGTAGCAGTCGCATGGCGTCGGGGCGCTCGGACGCGTCGACGTCCACGCACAGGCAGATGCCGCCGGTCTCGGTGAACTTGACGGCGTTCGAGGCGAGGTTGAGCAGGACCTCCAACAGGTGCTTGCGGTCGCCCAGGATGCTCAGCGGCACGTCGGCGCCGGCGTGGATGGAGAGCTGCAGCGACTTCATCCGGGCCTGGATCGCCACCAGGTCGCGCAGCTCCACCAGCAAACCGGCCAGGTCGACCGCCTCGTGCTTCACCGGCATCAGCCCGGCTTCGACCCGAGAGAAATCGAGGATGCTGCCGATCAGCGACAGCAGCGCCTGGGTGCCGATGCGCATCGCGCCGAACAGGGAGCGCTGCTCCTCGTTCAGCGGCGTGTCCTCTACCAGCGAGACGGAGCCGAGGATGGCATTCAGCGGCGTGCGCAGCTCGTGACTGATCGCGGCGAGGAACATGCTCTTGTCGCGGCTCGCCTGCTCCGCCTGCAGACGCGCGCGCGACAGCTTGCGGATCAGGGTGCTGCTGTAGGTCGGCACGACGATGAGGGCGGCCAGCAGGCTGAAGGAGAGAGCGGGCTGCCCGCGCCAGTAGGGGGTGGTCGCGATCACCGCGGCGAAGCCGGTGAAGGCCACGCCCATCCCGAAGAACAGCGGCTTGATGCCGAGCCTGAAGCCGTTGCCCTGGATCACCCAGAGATAGATCGGAAACAGCGCCGCACTGCCCGCGCCGCCGAGATGCATGCCGAACGAGATCATCCCGAGGTCGGCAACCAGGGCACAGCCGAAGCTGGCCTTCATGTGCGTCGGCCGCCAGCGCAACCATGCGAAGACGGCGCAGGCGAAGCCGAAATACGATGCGACGGCTACCTGCAGCGGCCAGGTCGAGCCGACCGCCGTGAAGTAGACCCCGATCAGGGCGCCGAAGACGAGACGGTTGAGCGCCATCTCCCGGGCGTGGCCGAGAAGGGACTCATCGTCCGTCGCAGCGCTCATGCCTGCCGCTCATCCTGGTGCGCGTCGGTCTGCACGAGTAGGGCCTTCTCGCGCAGCAGGATCTGCTCGAGCTCCGCACCCGGAACCGGACGGCTGAAGTAATAGCCCTGGATCTCGTCGCAGCCTTCGCCCATCAGGGTGCTGAGCTGGGCGACGGTCTCGACGCCCTCGGCCATGACGCTCATGCCGAGGCTGTGTCCGAGGGCGATGATGGCGCGCACGATCGCGGCATCCTGGGTGGCCGCCCCCAGGTCGCGCACGAACGACTGGTCGATCTTCAGCCGGTCGACGGGAAAGCTTTTGACGTAGTTCAGCGACGAGTAGCCCATCCCGAAATCATCGATCGCGATGCGCACGCCGAGTGCCCGCAGCGCCGCCAGCACCCCCGACGCCGCCTCCAGGTCCTCCACCAGGTCGCCCTCGGTGAGCTCCAGCTCGAGCAGCCTCGGGTCGAGCCCGGTCTGCGACAGCACCTCGGTGACCAGGCCGAGGATGCCGCGCCCGTCCAGGTCGGTGGGCGAGAGGTTGACGCCGACGCGCACGCGCGGCAGCCCGCGCGCGTGCCAGCCTGCGGCTTCGGCGCAGGCATGGCGCAGCACCCACTCGTCGATCATCGCGATCATGCCGCTCTCGGAGGCGGCGGTCAGGAACTCGCCCGGCATCAGCAATCCATAGCCCGGCCGGTTCCAGCGCAGCAGCGCCTCGACACCGCTGATGCGGCCGGACCCCAGCGCCACCTGCGGCTGGTAGTGCAGCACGAACTCGTCCGAGGCGAGCGCGCCGCGCAGGTCGGCCTTCATCCGGATGGCGCGGCCGACGCGCTCGTTGAGGTCGGGAACGAACAGCCTGAAGCCGGAGCGGCCCTCCGCCTTGGCCTGATACATCGCGAGGTCGGCGCTGCGCAGCAGCTCCTCGACCTCCGAGCCGTCCTTGGGATGCAGCGCGATGCCGATGCTGCAGCTGATCCGCACTTCCTCGCCGCCACACCAGAACGGCGCCCGGATCGCTGCGACCAGCTCGCCCGCGAGCGTCTCGGGCGTGGTCGTGCTGGCGTTGCGGTCCTGCAGCACGGCGAACTCGTCGCCGCCCAGGCGGGCCACGAGGTCTTCCGGACCGACGGTCACCGCCAGGCGGCGCGCCACCTCGATCAGCAGCAGGTCACCGAGCTGGTGGCCGAGCCGGTCGTTGGCGGTCTTGAAGTAGTCGAGATCGAGGAAGTGCAGCGCCAGCGAGGCCTCGCCGCGCGGTCCGCTGGTGAGCCGGCGCTCCAGGCGCTCGCGCAGCCGGAAGCGGTTGGGCAGGCCGGTCAGGCTGTCGTGGTTCGCGATGTGCAGCAGGTGCTGCTCGGCGCGCTTGCGGTCGGTGATGTCCAGCGAGGTGGTCAGCACGCACGCGACGATCTCAGAGCTGCTGCTCAGCGGCGACTTGGTGGTCAGCAGGATGCGTCGCGCCCCGGTCTGGTCGACCACCTCCTCCTCGAAGGCGGGCAGGGCGTTTCCGGTGCGGAACACCAGCTGGTCGAGCGAGCGACCGCGTGTCTCGTGGTCCGGACCGAACCCCTGCGCGATGCTCTGGCCGACCAGGGTCGTGGACGAGGCGCCGGCCAGCAGCGCGTGCATGGCGTTGACGAACACGTAGTGGCCGTCGCGGTCGGTGGCGCTGATCGAGGCCGGGACGGTGTCGATCACCTGCACCAGCGATTCGCGGCTGTCGCGCAGCAGCTTCTCGCGCGAGCGCTCGCTGTCCTGCAGGTCGATCTCGAGCTTCTGCGCCCGGTTCTGCAGCATCCGGTGCTGGTTGTACATGCGCAGCATGTTGCGCGCGCGGGTGACGAACTCGGCGTGATCGACCGGGCTGCGCAGGAAGTCGGTGGCACCGGCCTCGAGTGCGGCCAGCCGGAAGGCGCGGTCGTCGTAGGCGGTGATCACCAGCACCGGCACGTCGGAGCAGCCGGAGAACGCGCGGAAGCGTCGGGTGAACTGCGCGCCGTCCAGGGTCGGCATCTTGTAGTCGGTGATGACCAGATCCGGCACGGTCTCCTGTGCCCAGTTCAGCGCGGCGCCGGGGTCGCCGAAGGTATGGACCACCACCGTGTCGTTTATGGTCTCCGCCAGACGAGCATAGATGTTCCGGTTGCTGGCGCGGTCGTCGAGGATGGCGATCGAGGTCACAAGCACGCACCCGGCGGCGTCGTCATCGGCGGAAACCCTGCCTGCTGACCCATGAGCATATCGGCCTGTTCGAAATAAACGGTTAACTGGGTAGCATCACATGTCCGTCCAGTGCGAGGCGAATGAACCCGAACGGCCTCGCGCGCGGTGCGAGGCGATCCAGCACCGCCTCGAGGTCGATCGGTCTTTGCCGCCCGGTGCTGATTCTGGTCAAGAACAAAGCTTTCTCTACACGGCTTCTCGGCGCGGCCTCTACGCGACGTGATCGCGGGTGCCTGATCGGCAGCCATGTTCACTCTTCGTTCTTGACAACGTGCTTAGCGCGAAGACAGGCTGAGGTCGAGGGAGGATCGACGGCCATGGAGGACAGGCAGCCGATGCAGCAGCCGGCGACCGCCGCGCCTGGCGCGACTCCGGCGATCCGCAAGGGTCGCGGCGTGTCGGCCAATGTCGGCAACCGGTTCGACCGGCTGGCCGTGGCTTCGTTCGACGATGGCTGGGGCAGCATCGAGCAGGAGACGCTGGCGCCGCCACCGGTCGCCACCACCCTGACGCCGGATGCCAGCCGCAGCGCGATCTCCTGGAATGCGTCTCCCGATCTCGGCTTCGACCGTGCGGTCAACCCCTATCGCGGCTGCGAGCATGGCTGCGTCTACTGCTACGCCCGGCCCAGCCACGCCTATCTCGGCTACTCGCCCGGCCTCGATTTCGAGACCAGGCTGACCTTCAAGCCCGACATCGCGGCGCTGCTGGAGCGCGAACTGTGCCGTCCGACTTACGTGCCGCGCTCGATCGCGCTCGGCTCCAACACCGATCCGTATCAGCCGGTGGAGCGCACGCTGGCACTCACCCGCTCGGTGCTGGAGGTGCTGGAGCGGTTCTCTCACCCGGTGAGCATCGTGACCAAGTCGTCGGGTGTGCTGCGCGACGCCGACATCCTGTCGCGCATGGCCGAGAAACGGCTGGTGCGGGTGTGGCTGTCGGTGACGACGCTCGACGCGGAGCTGGCGCGACGCATGGAGCCTCGCGCCGCCTCGCCGTCCCGGCGTCTCGCGACGATCGGGGCGCTGGCGGAAGCGGGCGTGCCCGCCGGCGTGTTGGCGGCGCCGATGATCCCGGGGCTGAACGACAGCGAGCTCGAGCGTATCCTGCGGGCGGCGCACGCGGCGGGCGCCAGCGATGCCGGCTACACGCTGCTGCGGCTGCCCCTCGAGCTGCGCACGATGTTCGAGACCTGGCTGCAGCAGCATTATCCGCAGCGCGCCCGCCACGTGCTGAACCTGGTCCGCGAGACACGCGCCGGGGCGTTGAACGACAGCCGCTTCGGGCATCGCTTCCGCGGCCAGGGGATCTATGCCGACATGCTGGCGCAGCGCTTCCGGCGCATCGCGAGTCAGCTGGAGCTGAGCGGCCGCGTGCCCCTGGACACGATCCAGTTCCGGCGCCCCGCATCCTCGCCGTCTCGCACCCAGGCCCGCGCTCCGGCGGCGCAGCTGGCGTTGTTCTGAGCGTGGCATCGCGGACGAGCCGCTCCCGGACTCAAGCTCGCCTGGCCAGGCTCGATCGGCTTCTGGCGCCGTTGCTCGCCCTTGCACTCCTCGCGACGCCGCTGCCGGCGCGAGCTCGGCATCATCACCGCGAATTCAACGGCGGCGGGTCCGACGCCGGCGGGTTCGACTACTACCTGTTGAGCCTGAGCCTGGCCCCCAGCTTCTGCGCGCTGTCGAGCGCCAACCAGGCGCGCGTGGAGTGCCGCACGCTGACCGATGCCGCGTTCCGGCAGACGCCTCTGACCGTGCACGGGCTGTGGCCGAGCCGGGCCTTCGCCGGGCGGCGTCGGCAGCCGCAGGATTGCCCTGGCGTGTCGCTGACGATGCTGGCGCCCGAGCTGCAGGCCTCGCTCGCGCGGTTCATGCCGGGCGGTTCCGGCCTCGCACGGCACGAGTGGCGCACGCACGGCACCTGTTCGGGGCTGTCACCGGAGGGCTACTTCGCGACCGTGGTTCGGCTGGCGCAGGTCGCGGACGATCGCATCGGCAGTGCGCTGCGCGACGACGGGCTGCTCGGCCACGACGTCCGGATCGGCGACCTCCTGGCGAGCATCGGTCGCCGCGATCCAGCCCTGGCGCGGGCGACGGTGGTGAGCTGTCGCAGCGCGCCCGGCGGCGGCGTGCTGATCGAGGAGATCAGGATCGCGCTGTCGAAGGCGTTCACGCCGGTCGACGCCGACAGCGTCGGCCTCCCGCAGAGCGAGGGCTGCCCGAGAGGAGCCGGTCCGCTGCCGGCGCTTCCAGGCTGACGCAGGCGTGCAGGTCGTGGCGGCGCTGTGCCGACGAGCGCGTGCTCGATCTCCGAGCCACTGCGGCGCACCGCCTCGCACGACGTCGATCGGAATGCGGATCCTGGCGATCGGGCCGCTGAAGTCCCACGGCCATACCCTACGGTAGCACCACCACGCCCTTGTGCTTGGCCTTCTGTTCCGGCTCGACGTGGATGTTGATCAGCGCCTCGCCGAGTTCGCTTCGCAGGGCGACCTCGATCCGGTCGCAGATGTCGTGCGCGGTCTGCACCTCCATATGTCCCGGCACCACCAGGTGGAACTCGATGAAGGTCATCGAGCCGACGCAGCGCGTGCGCACGTCGTGCGCCTCGATGGCGCCGTCCGCGTTCTCGGAGATGACGCGGCGGATCTCGCCGACCGCCTCCTGGTCGACCACCTCGTCCATCAGCCCGCCGATCGAGCGGCGCACCATCTCGAAGCCGACACGCAGGATGTTCGCCGCCACCAGTGCGGCGAGCACCGCGTCCAGCCACAGCCATCCGGTCAGGGGCACCAGCGCGAACCCCGCCAGCAGGCCGGCGGAGCTCCAGACGTCGGACATCACGTGCTGGCCGCCGGCGGCCAGAGCCGGCGAGCGGCGCGCCCGTCCGACGCGGACCAGCGCCACCGCCCAGACCCAGTTCAGCAGGCCGGCCGCGGCGTTGAGCCCGATGCCCAGCAGCGGCGCGCTCGGCGCGTGCGGATGGTGCCAGCCGATCCACGCCTGCACCGCGATCGCCGACGCGGTCAGCAGCACCATCGTGCCTTCCACCACCGCCGAGAGATATTCCGCCTTGTAGTGGCCGTATGGGTGATTGGCATCGGCCGGACGCGCGCTGACCGACAGCGCCAGTAGTGCCGCGATCGCCGCCACCACGTTGATGATGCACTCGATCGCGTCGGAGTACAGCGCCACGCTGCCGGTGACGGCGTAGGCGGCGTATTTCAGCGACAGCGCCGCCAGGCTGACGACGACGCTGCCCCAGCCGAGCCGGAGGACGGGGCTCAAGGACCGGCTCTCAAGGGCCTGCTCTCGACAAGGAGTGGACTCAGACGGCGCCGGCCAGCGCCAGCGCGCCCCGGCCGGCCAGCCCCTGGGCGGGCGGGGAGGTGGGGGGGGCGCTGTCCTGCCCGTGCTCGATCTGGAAGGTGGCGTGGCCGATGCCGTAGCGTCGACGCAGGTCGTCGGCGGCGCGGCGCAGCCAGGCGTCGTCGGTCGGCAGATGCGGCCGCACCAAGTGGGCGGTGAGCGCGGTCTCCGTGGTCGACATGCCCCAGATATGCAGATCGTGCAGGTCGGTGACCCCGGGTAGTTCGCGCAGGAAGCTCTCCACCGCGTTGCGGTCGATGCCCGGCGGCACCGCGTCCAGCGCCAGGTCGAGCGAGTGGCGCAGCAGCGACCAGGTGCCGGCGACGATCACCACCGACACGGCCAGGCTGACCGCCGGGTCGATCCAGCGCCAGCCGGTGCACCAGATCAACGCGCCGGCCAGCACCACCGCCGCCGCCATCGCCGCGTCCGACGCCATGTGCAGGAAGGCGCCGCGCAGGTTGACGTCGCCGTGGCGGCCGCGCGCGAACAGCAGCGCGGTGGCGCCGTTGATCAGGATGCCGACGAAGGCGGCGGCGATCACCAGCCGGCCGGCGACCGCCGCCGGCTCGAACATCCGACGTACCGCTTCCCAGGCAATGCCGCCGGTGATCACCAGCAGGACGATCGCATTGCCCAGTGCCGACAGGATCGAGCAGCGCCGCAGGCCGTAGGTAAAGCGGTTCGAGGGCTGCCGGCGGCCGAGCCGCTGCGCCACCCAGGCGGCGGCCAGCGCCAGCACGTCGCCGAGATTGTGCCCGGCATCGGCGAACAGCGACAGCGAGTGGGCGAACACCCCGCAGGCTACCTCCGTCAGGACGTAGGCGAGGTTCAGGGCGATGCCGATCGCGAACGCGCGACCGAAATCGGCCGGCGCGTGGTGATGGTGGTGATGGTGACCGTGACCGGCGGCCGCGCCGTGCGCGTGCCCATGATCCGTATGCTCGTGCGTCATGGCCTTGCTGTTCCGGATCTTCCCCGCCGCCTCGATACGGGATCGGGCGGCACAATGGTAGCACGACCGAGCGGAACGCGACCGGCACGGCCGGGGCGACCGCAAGCGGGGGTGGCGAGGCGGGGCGCGGCTGGGCTAGAAGCCCCCATGCTGCGATTGGCCGAACTCAAGCTGCCGCTCGATCATCCGGCGGACGCGCGGCCGCGCGCGGC
>CAXTOE010000034.1:0-370 GCA_964245685.1 uncultured Acetobacteraceae bacterium
TGCCCGACCCGCCGCGACCCTGACCATGGCGCGCGCGATTGCGCGCGGCGTCTGGGCGGCACGTTCGCATGAGGCTCCGGACGGTCAGCCCAGCTGGCAGGACCGCTTCGGCGATCTGGCCGGGACGGGAGCGAGCGCATGACGTCTCCCGCAGCCGTGGCAGCGATCGGCGGCAGCCTGGTCGAGATACGCCCGGGCCGGGTGCTCAGCGTCGCCGCCCGCCCGGGCACCGGCCGCGCGGAGACGACGATCTTCTTCTGCCACGGCGGCGGCGGCAACAAGGAGCACTGGCGCTTCCTGTGGGCCGCCTGCGTCACGGCGGGCTCCGGCGTGGTGGTCAACTCCAACTCGCTGGTGGAGATCTTCGACA
>CAXTOE010000034.1:380-13423 GCA_964245685.1 uncultured Acetobacteraceae bacterium
GCGTGGGCGCCTGGGACGCGCTCGGCCACGGCGCCAGCCCGCGCACGCGATCGCCCGCCGACTACGGCAGCGTGCCGATGCTCGCCGACTACCGGGCGGTGGTGGCGCGCTACCGCACCGCGCGGACGGTCCTGGTCGGGCACTCGTTCGGTGCCCGGCAGACGCTGGTCTACCTGGACGAGCTGGCGCGACAGGGGCGGCTCCGCGAGGTCGAGCATGCCGTGCTGGTGGCGTCCGCCCCGATCGAGCTTAACGAGCGGAGCGGCGGCCTCGCCCGGCTGTTCACCATCCTGCCGCTGCCGGTGCTGTGGCTGCTGCGCCCGGTGCTGTCGCGCGGCTTCCGCAGGCGCGGCTGGCATCCAGACACCGATGCGGCCCTGGTCGCCGGCGAGGAGCGGGTGGCGCGGCGCAACTCGATGTTCGTGCTGCGTGCGATGCTGACGCACCCCTCGGCGCTGTCGATGGCCCGGCTGTCGGCACTCGACTTGCCGGTGCTGGTGCTCGGCGGCGACCGGGACGGGATCGTGCCGCAGGCGGTGACCGAGGCGATCGCGGCGGTCCTGCCGCGCGCGACCCTGCGGATCGTGACCGGAGCCGCCCACCAGATCATGATGGAACGGCCCGAGGAGACCGGCCGGGCGTTGCTGGAGTTCATCGATGGGCCCTGACCTGTTCGGATCGCCGGTCGCGTCGGACGATCCCGCCGCCCTGTCGGCGATCGACGACATGGTGGAGGGCCTGCTCGGCTACGACGCCCGCGCGGTCCGGGTGCTGGCGGCGGCCGACGCGGCACCCGGCGAGTGCCTGCTGAACGCCTATGCCGGGCTGCTCTGGATGCTCTCGGAGACCGGCGACGTGCCCGAGGCGGCCCGTCGCTACCTGGCGCGCGCCCGTGCCGCCATCGGTGCGGAGGCACCGCGCGAGCAGGCGGCGACCCTGTTCCTGTCGGCGATGATCGAGGGCGACGTCGGTGCGGCGCAGGCGGCCGCGTGCCGCGCGGTCGCGTCGGAGCCGCGCGACCTGCTGATGGTCAAGCTACACCACTACAACGACTTCAACCGCGGTGACTTCCCGGCGATGTTGCGGATCGCCCAGGCGGGGGCCGAGGCGCGTCAGGACATCGCGTTCCAGCACGGGCTGATGGCGTTCGCCTTCGAGCAGTGCCACCTGCTCGGCGAGGCCGAGGACGCGGCCCGGCGGGCGCTGTCGATGCGTCGCCGCGAGCCCTGGGCGCAGCACGCGCTGGCCCACGTCATGCTGACGCAGGGCCGCATCGACGAGGGTGCGCGGTTCCTGGAGGAGATGGCCGACAGCTGGGCCGGCCTCAACTCGTTCATGTACACCCATCAATGGTGGCACCTGGCGCTGTTCTATCTCAGCCAGGGCAGGTTCGAGCAGGCACTGCGCGCCTATGACGACCATTGCTGGTCGCTGCAGAAGGATTTCTCGCAGGACCAGATCGGCGCGATCTCGCTGCTGACCCGGATGGAGTTCGCGGGCATCGATCCCGGCGCGCGCTGGACCGAGCTCGGCGGCTACCTCGCCGCCCGCTCCCGCGACACCATCCAGCCGTTCCTGACGCTGCAGTACCTGTACGGCTTGGCGCGTGCCGGCCGACCGGAGGCCGCGACCCTGCACGGCGCCGTCCTCGAACGCGGTGGCGACGCGCTGTGGCGCGAGCTGGTCGGGCCGGCGGCGGAAGCCCTGCTCGCCCACGCCGCCGGCGACCACGAGCAGGTGGTGCGCCGGCTCGCCCCGGTGATGCAGCACCTGTTCGAGATCGGCGGTAGCCACGCCCAGCGCGATCTGTTCGACCAGATCCTGCTCGACTCGCTGCTGCACTCGGGCCGGCTGGTGCGGGCGCAGCAAACGCTCGAGCTGCGCCGTCAGGCCGATCCGGACGGCGTGCCGGTCAACCGCGCGCTCGCCTCGGTCTATCGCCGCCTTGAGCTTCCGGCGCAGGCGGAGGCGGCGCAGCGCCGTGCCGCTTCCACCGCGGCGCGACATGCCGGGGCGGCCTCAGCGCCGTCTTGACGAGACCGGGGCCGCCATCAGCACGCGCCGGGTCATGGTCAGGGATGCGACCAGGGCGAGGATCAGCGCCATACCCCAATGGGGGTGGCTCAGATAGAACATCCAGGCGAAGACATAGCCCGCCAGCAGCAGGAACAGCACCGACACCACGATCGCCGCGCCGAGGGCGGGGAGGCCCAGGCGCAGGGCCACCACGCAGAGTGCGAGGAACACGCAGTACAGCGCGATGGCCGCGGCGCGCACCACCTCAGTCGTCGGGCCGTTCAGGCGGTCGACCAGGATCTCGATCCGGTCGAGGGCCTGCTCCAGGGCGCGCTGCACCGGGTTCGGGCCGGCGAAGATCAGCAGCAGGGCGAGCAGGACCCCGAGCACCCAGATCAGCAGGACGGTGTTGCGGTGCATCGCCGTGGGTTCTCTCAGCCGATCAAGAACCAGAGCCGGAACAGCAGCGTCTCGAGCCGGGTTCGCCGGATCAGCTGCGGCAGGCGTCGCATCGCGCGCAGCCGTGCGAGCCGGCTGCCCCGCAGCGACGCCAGCAGCAGTGCCAGGTCGGCGCGCGCCCGCGGCGACAGCACCTCGGACTGCGCCGCCAGCTCCGCGACGTGCAGCCGGAACAGCTGCATGAAGGCCTCGGGGCCCCGCTTCAGCGCCATCAGGCCGCGGCGCAGCACCGAGTGCGGGGCGCCGACGGCGTTCTGCTGGTGCTGACGGTAGAGCACGACCGGTATCGGATCGGCGATCAGCCTGCCGCCCGCTGCCCCCACCAGGAGGTAGGACCACCAGTCGTGCAGCGTGCCGTGCGGCGGATGGCTGCGGGTGACCAGGCCCACCGCGGCAGGGTTGAGCATGACCGTACAGCCCGTCGCGATGTTCTGGGTCAGCGAGGCCGGGAAGTCCGGCAGCGCCTCGAGGCGCGGCGACAGCCCGATGGTCCTGAGCGAGCCGTCGACCAGGCGCTGGCGGGCGCAGTACAGCGCCGGACGCGGGGAGCGGGGGTCGCCCAGGCCGATCAGGCCGCGCTCGAGCTTGCGCGGCAGCCAGACGTCGTCCTGGTCCGCGAAGGCGGCGACGTGACCGCCCGGAACCTGTCGCAGCAGTGCCAGGAAGGAGGCGGTGATGCCTAGGCGGCCGCCGTCGGAGGGCAGGCGCACGCAGCGCCCGGCGCCGGGGCCGGCGGCGAAATCGGTCATGATCGCCACCGTGCGATCGGTCGAGCCGTCGTCGCGCCAGTACAGGGTCCAGCGCCGGTGGGTCTGACCGAGCAGGCTCGCCAGCTGCTCGGCGAGATAGGCGGAGCCGTTATAGGTCGAGAGCAGGATCGCGACCGGCACCGGCTCCGGCGCGCATGGCTGATCGGCCACGACGATACGATGCGCCCCCGGCTTGGCTTCGGCCGCTTCCGGTCGCACCTCCAGCTGGTCCAAGCCGCGCACGGCTCTACAGCGGCATCGGCGTGACCGGGGCGCGGCGCCCCGGCTCGGCCGGAAGGGGCGTGCCGCGCATCAAGACGCCGGCGCTTCGAGCAGGCGGTCGACGGTCAGTGCCAGGCTGCGCTGCCAGGCCGGCAGGCGGACGCCGAAGACACGCTCGAGCTTGTCGCAATCGAGCCGCGAGTCCGCCGGACGACGCGCCGGGGTGGGCCAATCCTCGGTGCGGATCGCGATCACGTCGGGCATCGGCCGACCGTGCCGGGCGGCCGCTTCCAGGGCCGCGACCGCGAGGCCGTGCCAGGTGGTCTCGCCGGTGCCGGCCGCATGGTAGATGCCGCCATAGCTGTCGTTCCAGCCGCCGGCCTCGATCGAGGCCAGGATGTCGATGATCGCCGCCGCCAGGTCGTCGGCGCTGGTCGGCGCGCCGCACTGGTCGCCCACGACCTTCAAGGTCGGGTTCTTGAGGCCCGCATTAATCATGGTGCGGACGAAGTTCTTGCCGGTCGCGGAGTACACCCAGGAGGTGCGCAGCACGATGGTGCGCGACCAGGCAGCAAGTGCTGCCTGCTCGCCTTCGACCTTGGTGCGGCCGTAGATCCCGGTGGGCGAGGTGGGATCGGTCTCGACGTAGGGCGCGCCCTTGTCGCCGTCGAAGACGTAATCGGTCGAGATGTGGATCAGCGGGATGGCCCCCTGCCGGCAGAGCTCGGCGAGCAGCGCCGGACCGTCGCGATTGGCCCGCGCTGCGCCGTCCGGATCGGTCTCGGCTGCATCGACCGCGGTCCAGGCGGCGGCGTTGACCACGGCGGCCGGCGCGACCGCGGCGAACAGGTCGCGGATGCCCTGGGGCCGGTCGAAATCAAACGCCGGGCGGCCGACGCGATGGATGCGCGGACCGCCGCAGGCGACCAGCGACGAGGCGAGCTGGCCGGTGCCGCCGGTCACCAGGACCGGTCCGCCGTGCGCGGAGAGGACTGCCATCAGAGGTGGAACCAGCCGTGAGCCTCGGCGAAGCCGGGTGCGAGCTTGTCCTTGTCGGACAGCACCGCCTCCGACTCCGCGATAGGCCAGTCTATGCCGATCGTCGCGTCGTTCCAGATCACCGCGCGCTCGGCGTCCTTGTTCCAGACGTCGGTGCATTTGTACTGCACGGCGGTGTCGTCGGTGAGGGTGCAGAAGCCGTGCAGGAAGCCCGGGGGCACCCAGAGCTGCGACCAGTTCTCTTCCGACAGTTGGGCGCCGACCCACTTGCCGTAGCTCGGCGAGCCGACGCGCACATCCACCGCGACGTCGTAGATCGCGCCCTGCACGCAGCGCACCAGCTTGCCCTGCGGATGCGGCGCCAGCTGGCAGTGCAGCCCGCGCACGACGCCGCGCTGCCGCGACAGGCTGTGGTTGTCCTGGACGAAGGGCAGCGCGATGCCGGCGGCCTGCATGCGGGGCAGGTTGTAGGTCTCGGAGAAGAAGCCTCGGCTGTCGCCGAAGCGGGGCGGCGTGACCAGGATGACGTCAGGGATATCGAGACGCTCGACCTTCACGTCGTTCTCCTCAGCTATGCATGCCGTCCGCCAGCTCCAGCAGCAGGCGTCCGAGCTCGGTCTTGCTCAGGCGATGGGCGTGGCCGCGCAGGCTCTGCGCGTCGATGAAGCCCATGCGGAAGGCGACCTCTTCCGGCGAGCCGACCAGCATGCCCTGCCTGGACTGGATGGTCTGCACGAACGTTCCCGCCTGCATCAGGCTGTCCGGCATGCCGGCATCGAGCCAGGCGCAGCCGCGGCCGAGACGCTCGACCTGCAGCGAGCCCTCCTCCAGGTAGAACCGGTTGAGGTCGGTGATCTCGAGCTCGTTGCGCGCCGAGGGCCTGATGCGGTGCGCGAACGCGCTGACCCGGCTGTCGTAGAAATACAGCCCGATGATCGCCCAGTTCGATTGCGGGTTAGCCGGCTTCTCGACCAGCTCGAGCGCGCGGCCCGCCTCGTCGAAGCTGACGACACCGTAACGTTCCGGATCGCGCACCTGATAGGCGAACACGGTCGCGCCCTCCGGCCGCGCGGCCGCGTTGCGCAGCGAGATGCCGAGATGGTCGGCGAACACGAGGTTGTCGCCGAGTGCCAGTGCGCACGGCGCGTTCTCCAGCCAGTCGTCGGCGATCAGGAACGCCTGCACGATGCCGTCCGGCGTCGGCTGCACGCGATAGGAGAACCGCACGCCGAGACGGCTGCCGTCGCCGAGCAGGCGCTGGAACTGCGGCAGGTCGTCGGGGGTGGAGATGATCATGATGTCGCGGATTCCCGCCAGCATCAGCGTGCTGAGCGGGTAGTAGATCATCGGCTTGTCGTAGACCGGCAGCAGCTGCTTGCTGGCCGCCAAGGTCATCGGATGCAGCCGAGTACCCGATCCGCCGGCCAGCAGGATGCCCTTCATCGGCTTCTCGGTGGCGAGCTTGTCCGATTGGGTCGTCTCGGCAAATCTGCTCATGCTGCGGTCCCAAGCCTCTGGCCGGTGTAGCGCTTGCTGCGGATTTCCGACCACCACGCCTGGTGATCGAGATACCACTGCACCGTGCGCCGGATGCCGCGTTCGAAATCATGGGCGGCGCGCCAGTCGAGCGCCTGCTGCGCGTGCGAGGCATCGATCTCGTAACGGAAATCGTGCCCGGGACGATCGGTAACGTAACGGATCAGTCGCGCGCGCGGTCCCGCGGGATCGGGACGCAGCTCGTCCAGGACGCGGCAAATGGCCTGCACCACCTCGAGGTTGGAGCGCGGCTGGCGCGCGCCGATGGCGTAGGTCTCGCCGGGCCGGCCACGCTCCACCGCGCGCAGCAGCGCCTCGGCGTGGTCCTCGACGAACAGCCAATCGCGCTGGTTCGACCCGTCGCCGTAGACCGGCAGCTCGCGGCCCTCGATGGCGTTGATCGTCACCAGCGGAATGAGTTTCTCGGGGAAATGCCAGGGACCGTAATTGTTGGTCGTGTTGGTGACGAAGGCGGGCAGCCCGTAGGTGTGATACCAGGCGCGCACCAGATGGTCCGAGGCAGCCTTGCTCGCCGAGTACGGGCTACGCGGATCGTAGGGCGTCGCCTCGGTGAAGGGCGGATCGCCTGCCTGCAGCGCGCCGAAAACCTCGTCCGTCGAGATGTGATGGAAACGGAACGACGCGCGCGCTTGCGGCGACAGGCCCGCCCAGTATCCCCGGGCGGCCTCCAGCAGCGTGAAGGTGCCGACGACGTTGGTATGGATGAACACCGCCGGTCCGTCGATCGAGCGGTCGACATGGCTCTCGGCCGCGAGATGCATCACCGCATCCGGCCGATGCGTCGAGAAGATCTGCTGCATCGCCGCGAGATCCGCCACGTCCGCCTCGACCAGTACGTGCCGGGCATCACCCGCCGCCTCCTCGAGCGCGTCCTTCGAGGCGGCGTAGGTCATCCGATCGACGTTGACCACCGTATGATCGGTAGCGCGGATCAGGTGCCGCACGACTGCGGATCCGATGAAGCCGCATCCGCCGGTCAGAAGAATCCGCATCGATCAATCCCCGTCCAGGCCGTGATCGCCGTCCACTCGGCCAACTTGACAGCGTGCGGGTCCGCAATCAACTGCCTCGGGCGCCGGGGAACGTGCCGCGTCGTTTCTCCTGGCGCTCGATCTCGTCCTGCGCGACCTCGTCCCTGCGGCTCCCACTATGGCGGGTTGCGGCGTTTACGCGATAAGTCGCAGGATCAGGAGGGATCGGGGCGGCTGCATGTTTGCGCAAGATCTGAACGTCCAGCTGCTCGCCGCACTCGACCGGCCGGATCTGCGCGTCGTCTCCGAGACCCGACGGATCCGCTTCGACGCCTCGCTGGACACCGCCTTTCGTGCCGATCCGGAGGGCATGGTGGTGCTGGGCGCCGCCTGCCTGGGTCCGGAGCGGGTCTGCGCCTTCCATATTCGTCACGCGCTGGAGCTGTCGATGCTGCTCGACGCCATCGCCGCGGCGATGGCAGGGCCGCAGCCTCCGGTCATGGCGGGAGAGGTTGCGGCCTGCGACATGCCGATCCTGGCCGGGCTCTGTGCCGCCCGCACCGCCGCACTGTTCTGGCAGCTCGACGGTGCGCCTGACCAGGAGGATGCCAGCCACCTGATCCCCTCCTGGCTCGAAGCCATGGCGGGCGAGGCGGTCCCGCCGGCGCAGAGGCTGAACCAAGTCTGGTCGCGTGTCCGCACCCTGCAGGGCGCCTCCTACCGCTTGCTGCGCACCGCCTGTCTCGGCATCGACGACAGCCAGGTGCCGATGCCGGTCACGCGGAGGCTGCAGGCGATCTGGGACCTGCTGGGTCCGGCCGAGGCGCTGATGGCACGCGGTGGCGATCATCGCCTGGCGGTCGATCCGCGCACCGGCCTGAACCATTACGGCTGCTCCCACCGGCCGCGGCCCTGGGCGATCACCTTCGCCTCCTCGACCGCCTCGTCCCTCTCCGAGCGCGGCTTCGGCGGCGCCGAGGCGTCGCGGTGCCGCATCGCGGCCGCGGCCCTGGCCGGCCGCGCGCCGGATGCGCTGGCGCTGGAGGCTCAGGACGTGCGATCCGCGATCGCCGCCCACTACCATCTGCGACACGGCGACGAGGTGGTGCTCACGGCGTCAGGAACCGACTGCGAGCTGCTGGCGCTGGCACTTGCCGAGCGCGGCTGCCCGATGAGCACGATCCTGACGGCGCCGGAGGAGACCGGGACCGGCGTGCCGCTGGCGGCGGCGGGCCGGCATTTCGCGCACGATACCTCGGGACGGCAGCGGGTATGCAAGGGGGCCGTGGTCGAGGGCTTCCGCGACGACACCCGCGTGCTGTCGCTCGCGGTGCGCCGGCCGGACGGGACGCTGCGATCGCCGCCGGAGATCGATGCCGAGTGCGAGGCCGGGGTCGCGGCCGAGCAGGAGGCGGGCAGGCGCGTGCTGCTGCACCTGCTGGATCTGTCCAAGACGGGCCTGCTGGCGCCTTCGCTCGGCTGCCTGCGACGGCTGCGGGCGTTGCATGGCGACGGGATCGATGTCGTGGTGGATGCCTGCCAGGCGCGGCTCGATCAGGCGCGGGTGCGCGACTACCTGTCGCTCGGCTGGATGGTGATGACCACGGGGTCGAAGTTCTTCACCGGGCCGCCCTTCTGCGGCGCGCTGCTGCTGCCCGGGCGGATCATGCGCCGCATGTCGGGCAGCCGCCTGCCGGCCGGTCTGGGTGCCTACGGTTACCGATCGGACTGGCCCACCGGCATGGCGGCAGCGTCGCATCTGCCCGACGGGATCAACCTCGGCATGGTGCTGCGCTGGCAGGCGGCGCTGGCGGAGATGCGGGCCTTCGCATCGGTGCCGCGCGCGCAGCTGCGCGCGCGGTTGGACTTCTTCCTAACCGGGGTGCGCGAGGCGATCCGGACGCATCCCGACCTGGTACTGGTCGAGGTTCCGGCGCCGGACCGCGGGCCGCCACGCGGAATACGGAGGCGTCCGGCAGCGGCGGCATGGGACGAGCTGCAGACCATCCTGAGCTTCCTGGTGCTGGAGCCGCAGCGTGATCCGGATCGGGTGGGCGCCGCGCCGGTTCCGCTGACCATGCAGCGGGCGCGCCTGCTCTATCGCTGGCTCAACGCGGATGTCTCGCGGGTGCTGCGCACGGTGCCGGAGGCGGATCGCCGGCTGGCCGGGCTGCTGTGCCATATCGGCCAGCCGGCGCCGGTCCCGCACCGAGCGCTGGCCGCAGGACCCGCCGGCGTCTTGCGGATCTCGGCGGGCGCGCGCCTGCTCTCCGGCGAGCCGTCGCATGAGGGACTCGACGCCGACCGTCGGCTGGCGCGGGAGGTCGCCGATGCGCGGCGGGTGCTGGACAAGATCGGGCTGCTGCTGCGCCACTGGGACCTGCTCCTGGCCGCCGACCCGGAACCGAGCTACGCGCCGCTGCCGAATTGCGCCGGCGCCTCAACGATGGATCCCCGATGAACGACCGCTCCGCCTTTCTCGACACCCCCGAGCTCGAGCCGGGCATCACCCGGTTCTGGCTGATCCGCCACGCGTTGGTGGAGCAGAACGCGCGGATGACCCTGTACGGCGCGATGGACGTGCCGCTCTGCCCCGAGAGCCTGGTGGCGCAGGTGCCGATGTATCGCGCTCTCGCCGCCCGTCTGCCGCTGACGCCGGCCTGGTACGCGACGCCGCTGTCGCGCACGCAGCGCACCGCGCACGCCATCCAGCAGGCCGGCTATCCGGAGACCCCGTGGCAGGTCGAGCCGGACCTCATCGAGCAGCACATGGGCGAGTGGCAAGGCATGCCGCATGCAGCGCTACCGGCGAAGCTGAGGCTGCCGGCGCACGTGTTCTGGTCGATCTCCGCCGACGAGGTGCCTCCCGGCGGCGAGAGCATGCAGCAGGTGTGCGCGCGTGTGGCGGTGGCGCTCGAGCGGCTCGCCGACGCCCATGACGGGCAGGACATCGTGGTTGTCAGCCACGGCGGCGCGATCCGTGCGGCGGTCGCGCATGCGCTCGGCGTGGATGCGGAGACGGCGTTGCGGTTCTCGGTGCAGAACCTCTCGGTCACGATCCTGGAGCGCCACCCGCGCTGCTGGCGCGCGGTGGCGGTGAACGAGCTGCCCGGCGTGTAGCGCCTGATCGCCGCAGGCTTAACGGGCCATCAGCACGGTGAGCGCCGCGTTCTCCAGGACGTGCCGCGTGACGCCGCCCAGGATGAGCTGACGCAGCCGCGAGTGCGAGTAGGCACCCATGCCGAGCATGTCGGCGCCGAACCTGGAGCAGGCGGCGAGCAGTCCCGCGCCCACCTCCTTGTCGATCGCCCGGAAGGATTGCAGGGTCGCGCGCACGCCGTGCAGCGCCAGGTAATCCAGCAGGGCGCCGGCTTCCGGCCCGCGGCGCTGGTAGTCCTCAGAATGCAGCACCTGCACCGCCTCGGCGTCCCGCACCCATGGCAGGATGGACAAGACGGCGGAGGCCGACTCGCCGGTGCCGTTCCAGGCGATGCAGACGCGCCGGCCGACCACGCGCGGGCTGATCTTCGGCGCGATCACGACAGGCCTGCCGCTGTCGAACAGCACCGCGTGCAGCGCCTCCGAGGAGGAGACCTCCTCACCTGAGTCCGCATGCGGCACCACCGTCAGATCGGCCAGCCTGGCCGCGTAGGAGACGATCTCGTGCTCGCGCCCGATGACGGAACGAAAGCTGGCACTGGGTCCGGCCGGCGCCTCGGCATGCTCGAGGTCCGGGCTGGCGCGCAGCTCCACCCCGGCCTGGCCGACCAGGCGATCGAATCCTTCGCGCACGCTGAGCGAGCGTCGCGTGGCGTCCCGCTCGGCCGCACTCATCATCTCCTCGACCATCGCTCCGGACAGTCCCTCCCCGGCCAGCGGCGCCACCTCCCGGGTATCGCTGCGGACGTGCAGCGCCGCGAGGTGTGCCTCGAAGCGTCGCGCCAGGATCAGCCCGGTCGCCAACGCCGCCTCGCCGTTGGGGGTGCCGTTCAGCGGCAGCAGGATCTTGCGGATGTCGCTCACGATGATGGTTTCCTGGTTCCGGCACCGCACCGTATCATGGAGTGCTCAAGGATAGAGCCGGCTCGTCTGCCAGTCGCCATCGGCCTGGCGACGATAGACCATGCGGTCGTGCAGCCGGTACGGCATGTCCTGCCAGAACTCGATGCGTTCGGGCAGCACGCGGTAGCCCGACCAGTGCGCGGGACGCGGCACCGCCTCGCCGGGATAGCGCGCTTCCAGCTCGGCAAGACGGCCCTCCAGTTCGACCCGAGTCGCGAGCGGCCGGGACTGGTCGGATGCGATCGCACCGAGGCGCGAGACCCGCGAGCGCGTGGCGAAGTAGGCGTCGGCCTCCGCGTCGGTCACGTCCTCGACCGGACCCTCGACCCGGACCTGGCGTCGCAGGGTCTTCCAGTGAAACAGCAGCGCCGCCCGCGGGTTGGCCGACAGCTCGCCGCCCTTGCGGCTCTGCTTGTTGGTGTAGAAGACGAAGCCCGTCGGATCGAGGCCCTTGAGCAGGACCATCCGGATCGAGGGCAGCCCCTGGGCGGTCGCGGTGGCCAGGGCCACGGCGTTGGGATCGTTCGGTTCCGAGGCTTCGGCTTCGGTCAGCCATCGCTGGAACAGCGCCATCGGATCGGCTTCCGGCCGCACGGAATGTTCTGGCATGGGATGGAGTCCTCGCGCTGTGACACCGGAACTGCCGAGCCTGACAGGGGTTCGCGGCGGCCCTTGTCGCCTCGCCGTGGCTGTGCCACGACGAAGCGAGGCCGCTGTTCGAGGGCTCCTTGACCAGCATCAGCCGCCTTCCTGGTCGACGGGTCGACCGTGATCAAGGCAATTCTCAGCAGGACGAGGCTTCATGCCGGACGGCGCTCCATCCCTTCCCGCCCGCGGCACGCTGATGCAGGGCAAGCGCGGCCTGATCATGGGCGTCGCCAACAACCGGTCAATCGCCTGGGGCATCGCCGCCGCCTGCGCCGCACAGGGCGCGGAGCTCGCCTTCACCTTCCAGGGAGAGGCGCTGGAGAAGCGGGTGCGGCCGCTGGCGGAGAGCGTCGGCTCGTCGCTGGTGCTGCCCTGCGACGTCTCCCAGGACGCGGCGATGGACGAGGTGTTCGCGACCCTGGGGCGCGCATGGGGCGGGATCGATTTCGTGGTGCACGCGATCGGCTGGGCCGACAAGGCCTACCTGCGCGGCCGCTACGCCGATACGCCGCGAGAGGCCTTCCTGCAGGCGCTGGACATCTCCTGCTTTTCCTTCACCGCCATCTGCCAGCGGGCGAGCGCGCTGATGAAGCCGGGCGGCTCGCTGCTGACGCTCACCTATCTCGGTGCCGAGCGGGTGATGCCGCACTACAACGTCATGGGCATCGCCAAGGCGGCGCTGGAAGCCTCGGTGCGCTACCTGGCCGCCGACCTCGGCCGCGACGGGATCCGGGTGAACGCGATCAGCGCGGGGCCGATCAAGACGCTCGCGGCGAGCGGCATCGGCGACTTCCACTACATCCTGAAATGGAACCAGCTCAACGCACCGCTCGAGCGCAACGTCTCGATCGACGAGGTCGGAGGTGCCGGGCTGTATCTGCTGTCCGATCTCGCCGGCGGCGTGACCGGAGAGGTGCATCACGTCGATGCCGGCTACCATACCGTCGGCATGAAGAACCCGCGGGCGCCGGACATCGCGGCCGTCTCGGACTGACAGCCAGGGGTGCGTGGTGTCGCATAACAGCTTCGGCCACCTGTTCCGCTTCACCAGCTGGGGCGAGAGCCACGGTCCGGGGATCGGTTGCGTGATCGATGGCTGCCCGCCGCGCCTGACGCTCAGCGAGACCGACATCCAGCCCTGGCTCGACCGCCGGCGTCCCGGCCAGTCACGCTTCACCACACAGCGGCAGGAGCCAGACCAGGCGCGCATCCTGTCCGGCGTGTTCGAAGGGCGCACCACCGGCACGCCGATCTCGATCATGATCGAGAACCTGGATCAGCGTTCTGGCGACTACGCCGAGATCGCGGACCGATACCGTCCCGGCCACTCCGACCTGACGTATGAGCTGAAGTACGGGAT
>CAXTOE010000035.1:0-5781 GCA_964245685.1 uncultured Acetobacteraceae bacterium
GAGGCCCACGAGGTCGGCCTGAAGGCGGAGCAGGCGTCCGTCGCGGCGCGACGGGGTGCGGCGGAATGAGCGACACGGCGGCGCCACGGGGGCCGAACGGCCAGGGCTCGGACGACCAGGCGTCGGAGGACGCCGCCTCCGGCTATTACCGCCTGCGCCTCTACGTCGCCGGGCAGACCGCGAAGTCCCTCGCGGCGGTCGCCAACCTGAAGCGGGTCTGCGAGGACCACCTTGCCGGGCGCTACGACATCGAGGTGATCGACCTGCTGCAGAGCCCGCAGCTCGCCGCCGGGGACCAGATCCTGGCGATCCCCACCCTGGTCCGCCGGCTGCCGGCGCCGCTGAAGCGGATCATCGGCGACCTGTCCAACACCGAGAAGGTGCTGGTGGGCCTCGACATACGCGCCAAGCCGTCGCCTTGAGCGGTGCCGGTCCCGTCTCGCCGCCCGCGGGCCGGCCGGTCTACCAGCTGCGGCTGTTCGTGGCCGGCACCACCGCCAACTCGCGGCGCGCCATCGACAACCTGCGCCGTATCTGCGGTGTCCACCTTCCCGGGCAGGTCGACCTCGAGATCATCGACATCTACCAGCAGCCGGAACTCGCGGGACGGCATCAGGTGGTGGCAGCACCGACGCTGGTGAAGCTGCTGCCGCTGCCGGTGCGGCGCATCATCGGCGACCTGTCGCACGAGCAGCGGGTGCTGCGTGGCCTGGAGCTGCTGCCGCCGTCGGGACCGGATCCAGATGTGCGCTGATCGACCGCGCGCGGCCCCCGATGCCGATGCGCTCGACCGCTACCGGCAGCGTATCCGGGAGCTGGAGGCCAAGCTGGAGGAGAGCGAGGAGACGCTCGACGCGATCCGGCGCGGCGACATCGACGCGGTCGTGGTCGGCGGCGAGGAGGAGCGGCGCGTCTACACGCTGGAGAACGCCGATCGGCCCTACCGGGTGCTGATCGAGCAGATCCAGGAGAGTGCGGTCACGCTGAGCGAGGACGGCACGGTGCTGTACTGCAACCGCCGCCTGGCCGAGCTGTTGCGCACGCCGCAGGAGCGGGTCATCGGGCAGCTGCTCGGGCGCTACGTGCTGCCGTCCGACCAGGCCGAGTTCGCGCGACTGCTGCGCGTCGCACTGGAGGCCGGCACGCGCGGCGAGCTGACCCTGCAGGATGCGGAGGGCACGCACGTCCCGGTCTACCTGTCGGTCAGCCCGCTGCCGCAGGATGGCGACGCGGCGCTGCTGTGCGGCGTCCTGACTGACCTCACGCAGCAGAAGCTGCACCTGCGGGAACTCGCCGAGGTGAACAGGCGCCTGCTCGCCGAAGGGGCGGAGCGCGGCCGGATCGAGGACGCGCTGCGCCAGAGCCAGAAGATGGAGGCGGTGGGCCAGCTGACCGGCGGGCTGGCGCATGACTTCAACAACCTGCTCACCGGCATCGCCGGCAGCCTGGAGATGCTGCAGACACGCATGGCGCAGGGCCGGCTGGGCGATCTCGAGCGCTACATTGCCGCCGCACAGGGCGCCTCGAAGCGGGCGGCGGCGCTGACCCACCGGCTGCTGGCGTTCTCGCGCCGTCAGACGCTCGATCCGAAGGCCGCGGACATCAACCGCCTGATCGCCGGCATGGAGGAGCTGGTCCGGCGCACGGTGGGACCTGCCGTCGCCATCGAGGTGGTCGCCGCCGGCGGGCTGTGGACGACGCTGGTGGATCCGAACCAGCTGGAGAACGCGCTGCTCAACCTGTGCATCAACGCGCGCGACGCCATGCCGGACGGCGGGCGCCTGACGATCGAGACCGGCAACAAGTGGATGGACGACCGCGCCGCGAAGGAGCGCGATCTGCCGTCGGGCCAGTACCTGTCGCTCTGCGTGTCCGACACCGGCACGGGCATGCCGTCCGACGTGATCGAACGCGCCTTCGAGCCCTTCTTCACCACCAAGCCGATCGGCCAGGGCACCGGGCTCGGCCTGTCGATGATCTACGGCTTCGCCCGGCAGTCCGGCGGCCAGGTGCGCATCTACTCCGAGCCCGCGCAGGGTGCGACGGTATGCCTCTACCTACCGCGTCATCTCGGTGAGGCCGGCATCGCCGAGGCCGCGAGCGAGCCGCCGGCGCCGCAGCGTGCCGAGCAGGGCGAGACGGTGCTGATCGTCGATGACGAGCCGACCGTGCGCATGCTGGTGAGCGAGGTGCTGCAGGATCTCGGCTACACCGCGCTCGAGGCCGCCGACGGCGCGTCCGGCCTGCGCGCGTTGCAGTCCGACACGCGCATCGACCTGCTGATCACCGATGTCGGCCTGCCCGGAGGGATGAACGGGCGGCAGGTCGCGGATGCCGGCAGGATCCTGCGGCCGGGCCTGAAGGTGCTGTTCATCACCGGCTACGCGGAGAACGCGGTGGTCGGCCACGGCCATCTCGAGCCCGGCATGCGCGTGCTTACCAAGCCGTTCATGATGGATGTGCTGGCCAGGCGGATCAAGGATCTCATTGCTGAACCGTGATGCCACGCGCCTCGAGGCGACCCTGTCGCGGCGGCGGCGGCCGTGAGCAGCGGCGGCAAGATGCGGCGCAAGGGCGACCTGCCGAGCAAGCCCTGCGCGCGTTGCGGACGACCCTTCACTTGGCGTCGCAAGTGGGCCCGCGTGTGGGACCAGGTGCGTTACTGCTCGGAGGCGTGCCGCCGCGCCGGATCTGGCGCCTCCGGCGACCCCAGGTGATCCGCGGCGAGGCTCAGAACGCCGTCTTGACGGTGGCGATGGCGGCGAAGCCCTCGCCGACGAAGTAGTTCGGCGCCGTGCCGGCGATGGTGGTGCCGAACACGCCGGTGGTGGGCTTGGCGTTGCCGCTCAGCGAGTTGATGCCGGAGAGGAACTTGTTGTTGGTCAGGTTGATCAGGTTGAGCTGCACCGTCGGCGCCTTGGCGAACCCGACATCGTGGAAGCGCAGGCCCAGCGTGGCACCCATCTCGTAGTAGGCCGGCAGCACCTCGTCATCCATGAAGGTGGCGAACTGCCTGCCGACATAGCGGACGGTGTAGTTGCCGAAGAAACGCCCGTTGTCGTAATCGAGTGCGGCGGCGAACACCCAGCGCGGGCTGCGCACCGCGACCTTGCCCTGCGTCGGCAGGTAGTCGCCGCCGGCGAGCAGGTTGTTGTCGATCGAGGCGTACAGGTACTGGCCGGAGACGTAGGGCCGGAAGTGGTTGATCGGCCGGGTTCCGGCCTCGACGTCGACGCCGTCCGAGGTCTGGCCGCCGGCGTTGATGTCGGTGGTGATGGCATTGTTGGTGCCGGGCACCGCGCTCTGGAACTGCCGGTTGCTGAAGTTGTAGTGGAAGTAGGTGGCGGACGCGACCAGCAGGTCGCCCTGGAAGCGGTAGCCGGCCTCCTCCGAGATCGAGTACTCGTCCTTGACGTTGCTGCCGCCGATGAAACTCGTCGAGCCGTCGATGTAGCTGTAGGTGTTGTACAGCGTCGTGTTGACCGGTGAGCGGAAGTTGGTAGTCACGCTGGCGAACACCTGGTTCTTCACGTTGATCTGGTAGCGGGCGGACACCGCCGGCAGCGGCTGCGCATCGTTCAGCACCGACTTGTACTGCGGCCCGGGCAGCTCGTTGGTGCCGTCGCGGTTGACGATCGCCTCCTTGAAGCCGGCCTCCAGGAACAGGCGGTTGTTGAGCAGGCTGATATCGTCGCCGAGGAACAGCGTGTGGATGGTGGTCTTGGTCAGGATGTCCTGGCCGAGCAGCCTCAGCCCGTTCACGGTCTTGATGTTCTCGACCTCGCCGTAGATGTTGCTCGGCTCGCCGTTGTAGCTGACCGGGCTGTACGGTTCGGTGTCGTGATCGTTGGAATAGTCGAACCACCACCCGACGAAGAAGTTGTTGACGCCGAGATGGTAGTTCGTCTTCGCGGTGAAGCCGGCGCGGTACTGCGAGTCCTCGAAGGCGAGCAGGCCTTCCGCCTCCGATCCGCCGGTGCCCGGCAGCGGATAGGGTAGCTTGATGGCGTCGGTGATCAGCTGACTGCCCTGGTAGTTGCCGGAGTCGAACAGGGTGACGCCGATGGTGCCGTTGCCGTAGCCGCGCCACATGTAGGGGGTGAAGTCGGCTCCCCACTGGCTGGTCAGGTTGAAGTGCGACGGCGCGCTCATCTCGAAGTTACGATACGGGTTGCGGTTGAGCTTCCAGTAGTTGCTGTCGCCCGGCGTGTAGGTGCCGTCATAGTTGAAGGAGCGGCCGAACTCCGCCCACTGCGCCAGCGTCGGGCTGGTGTAGCTGTTCTGCGTCGACCACTGGTAGGCGCCGACCAGCGACACCCGGTTGCCTTCCCCCCATTCCTTGACGACCTTGAAGTCGATATGGCTCTTCTCGTCGGTGCCGCTGCCGCGCCACGCCCGGTCGTGCTGATGCGAGTACGAGATGAAGGCGCGTATGCCGGTGTTGCCGATCAGGCCGCTGTCGAGCCGGATGAAGCCGCGGTTGTATTTCCAGGTACCGTAGCCGTAATCGGCGAGGCCGCCGAAGTTCAGCTGCGGATCGCGGTCGTGGAAGGTGAACAGCCCGCCGGAGCCGTTGATGGTCGGCGTGTCGATGTTCGACGATCCCTGCTGCAGCGTGAGCTCTTCGAGGTTCTCGTTGTCGGCGAACTCGGACGGGTAGGTGGTGTACACGCCGACGTCGGAGATCGGCGAGCCTTCCCAGATGAACGCCATCTCCGTCTGGTCGAGGCCGCGCATCGAGAGCTGCCCGCCGGACAGACCCCAGGGATCGACCTCCGACACCACCACACCCGGAAGCAGGTCGACCAGCTGGAACGGGCTCTGCGCCGGCGCCTGCTTCTGGATGAAGTCCTTGGTGACGGAGCTCGATGATTTCGGAGCCGTCTCCTTCTTGATCAGGCCGCCGCCGGGTTGCAGTCCGGTGACGCCATCGGCGCTGTTGTGCCCCTTGCTCGCCTCGACCACGATCGACTCCGCGTTGTCGTCCGCCGCCGCCGCGAACGCCGGAAGGCTGGCCAGCGTGGAGAGGGAGGTGCCGGCCAGCAGGGCCGCGGACGCGATGCGTGCAATCATGAGGGTCGGCTTCCTGATCCGGTGCGATGCCGTGCTGCGAAGCAAGCCGGATGCCATGGACGCCGAGGCTCGACGGACGCGCAATGAAAGCCGCGCACTGTTGCAAGAGAGAGACGGTCACGCCGTCAGCGGCGGCGCGCCGGCGACGCGTCGAGTGCCACCCCCTGCCAGCCGGCGCCGAGTGCCGTGTAGAGCGAAACCGCGTCGCTGAGCCGCGCCAGGTCGCCGAGTGCGGCAGCATTCTGACTTTGGTAGGTGGCCTGCTCGGCGCTCAGCACGTCGAGGAAGCCGATCAGGCCGGCGCCGAACAGACGACGTGCACGGTCCAGCGCCAGCGCGTTGTCGGCTGCCGCACGATGCAGCAGCGCACTGCGCTCGTTGTCCTGGCCGTATGCCACCAGCCTGTCCTCGACCTCGCGGAAGGCGGTGAGCACGGTGCGTCGGTAGCTCAGCCGCGCCGCCTCGGCCTGTGCGCGCGCTTCGCGCACCTGAGCGCTCAGCCTCCCGCCATGGGTGATCGGCTGCGTGGCACTCAGCACGAACTGGAAGGCGAGGCTGTCCGCACTGAGCAGCTCGTGGATCATGCTGGATTGCAGCCCGAGCGAGAGCGGCAGCGAGAAGTCCGGGTAGAGCGAGGCCACCGCGGCGCCGATCCTCGCGTTCGCTTCGGCGTAGCGCCGCTCGGCCTCGCGTATGTCGGGACGCTCG
>CAXTOE010000035.1:5791-7004 GCA_964245685.1 uncultured Acetobacteraceae bacterium
CGACGGCAGCGTCACCGGCAGCGCCGGCACCCGAGGCAGCGGGCGGGGACGTCGCAGCATCTGCTCCAGCCCGTCCGTCATCCGGCCCGGCACCTCGCCCAGCAGCTCGCCGATCGCGTGCGAGAGCTGCGCCACGCGGGTGCGCAACGGCTGCACCGTGGCCTGCTGCGTCTCCAGCTGCGCGCGCGCCTGCGCCACCTGCAGCGTCGTGCCCAGCCCCTGCGTGAACACCCGCTCCGTCAGTGCCAGGCCCTGCTGGGCCGCGACGATGTTGCGCGCGGCGATGTCGAGCTGGCGCTGCGTCGCGCGCAGCGTGACGTAGTCCTGGGCGAGCTCGCCGATGACGGCGAGCAGCACGCCGCGCCGCTGCTCGAGGTCGGCCGCCACCTCCGCGTCCTGCGCCTCGATCTGACGGCGTATGCGGCCGAACACGTCGAGCTCCCAGCTCGCGGTGAAGCCGGGCGCCCACAGCCGGTTGTCCGGCGACACCCCGGGCAGCGGCGGGAATTCGAGCGTGGTGGAGAAGCGCTGTATGCCGGTGAGGCTGCCGGCATCGACCTGCGGCGCGAGGCCGGCCGCGATCTGCGTGCGCACCTCGCGGGCGGCGAGCAGCCGCTGGCCGGCGATGCGCAGGTCGAGGTTGCCGGCGATCGCGCGCGCCACCAGCCGGTCCAGAACCGGATCGCCGAACAGCCCCCACCAGTCGCGCATGTGCGCCTCGGTGCGCGCGATCTCGCGGGCGGTGGCCGCATGTGCGCTCCAGTCCGGCGGCAGGCGGGTGCGCGGCGGCACGTAGCCTGGCCCGAGCACGCAGCCGCCGAGCAGCAGCGGCAGCAGGATCGCGAGCAGGCAGCCTGACCTCGAGTGCAGGATCCGTGGCGGGCTCAGAGATGGTCCTCGAGCCAGGAGCCGAGCCGCACCCGGCCACGGCGCTCCGCCTCGCGGCCGACGCTGATCGAGCAGGTCATGCCGGCGGCGAGCAGCAGACCGTCCGGCACGTGGTCGATATGCACGCGCACCGGGATGCGCTGCGCCAGCCGCACCCAGGTGAACACCGGGTTGACGTCCTGCAGCCCGAGCCGGTCGGTGTTGCCGTTCTGGTCCTGGATGCCGCGGGTGATGCTCTCGACGTGGCCGCTGATCAGCGGATCGTATCCCATCAGCTTGATGCGGGCGGGATCGCCGACGTGCACGCCGCCGAGCTTGGTCTCCT
>CAXTOE010000035.1:7014-7840 GCA_964245685.1 uncultured Acetobacteraceae bacterium
CGATGTCGTAGCGCATCTCGTCCGAGCGCTTAGCGCCCGGTCCGAGGTCGCGGGTGCGGCGCAGCTCGTACTCGCGCTCGCGCTGGGTGTCCATCGGATCGGTCTCCGACCCGGATGCGCGGCAGCTTGGTCTCCTCGAAATAGCCGTAGATCCAGAACGAGTCGGAATCGAGCAGGGCGATGCGCGGCTGCCCGGCGGTGACGTAGTCGCCGGCGCGCAGCGACAGGTTGGTGACGTAGCCGTTGACGGGGGCGTACAGCGTGGCGCGCTGCAGGTTGAGCTCGGCGGTGTCGAGGTCGGCCTGCGCCGCGTCCACCTCCGCCTGCGCTGTGGCGGCGGTGCTGTTGAAGCGCTCGCGCTCCTCTGCCGAGACGATGCCGCTGAGCCCCTGCCGGCGCTTGGCATCGGACTGGCGCAGCCGCAGGTCCTCCCGCGCGGTCTCCAGCCGCGCCTGCGACGCCGCGATCGCCAGCCGGAAGCGCTGCGGGTCGATTACGAACAGCTTCTGGCCGCGACGCACCGGCTGGTTGTCCCCTACCAGCACCTCGGTCACCGTCCCCGGCACCTCGGAGGCGACGTCGACCACGTAGGCGCGGACGCGTCCGTCGCGCGTCCAGGGTGCCGTCATGTAGGTGCGCCAGAGTGCGGTGCCGAGCACCACGGCGAGGGTCACCATGGCCAGGGTGATCGCGACGCGTATGGCGGTTCGCAGCAGGGAGAGCAGCAGGCTCATGACGGGATCTCAGATCAGCAGGACGAGCAGCGACAGCACGCACAGGTAGAGTGCGAGCTCGAACAGGGCGAGGTGCCAGACCAGGCGCATGA
>CAXTOE010000035.1:7850-9349 GCA_964245685.1 uncultured Acetobacteraceae bacterium
GCCACATCGCGGCACGCAGCAGCAGCGTGATCGGCAGTGCCGCGAGCGCATACACCACGATCGGCGCGAACAGGATGCCGCCCAGCTGCGTCTCGCTCAGCATGGTGGCACGGTGAAGCCGCGCGACAGGAAGTCGGGCACGGCGTCGATCAGCACCGCGACCTCGTGCGTCAGGCCGGCGACGCGCAGCGCGACGGGGCCGGCGGTCGCGGCCCGCTCGGCGAGACGCTGCGCCGCCTGCTGCGCGCGACGGCTCGCCTCGGCCGGATCGCGGCGGAGATGCACGATCGCGGACTGCATCGCCAGCACCGCCTCGCGTTCCGCCGGCTCCAGCGCCACCTCGGGGAGCAGGTGGCGCAGCCGCAGCACGCAGCGGCCGATCTCGATGCTGACGAAGGCGCAGTCGGTGATCCGGTTCCGCACGCGCGGCGGCATCGACGCGGTGCGCTGGATCAGCCGCAGCGCCTTCTGCATCTGCAGGCTCTCCCAGAGGTCCGCCTGCGGCGGCACTCCCGGGCCGCCCAGACGTGCCAGCGCGCGGGTGATCGAGTGCACCAGCCGGTCCGCGTCGCGCCGCGGATCGGGCGGCAGCAGCGCGCGGAACACCACGACCAGGGCCGCGGTGCCGAGTGCGAAGGCGAGCCAGCCATTGACCAGGGCGAGGTCGTCGAAGCTGATCGGGTTTCGCACCGTGATCATCGCGTTGAAGAACACGACGTAGCCGAACGCGCGCAGCCCGTGGCGTGGATGGAACTGCAGCCAGATGCCGGGCAGCAGGCAGATGCCGAGCGAGGCCAGCAGCAGCGGGAACCCGTCGATGCGCGGCAGCAGCAGCGCCTCGCAGACATAGCTCGCCGGGATCGCCAGCAGGGTGCCGGTCGAGAAGTCGATGCTGGCGCGCGAGGCGCTCGGATTGGTCGCGAGCAGGCAGGCCGCCGGCACCAGGTAGGTCAGCAGGATCGGGCCTGACGGCCACTGGGTGGCGTACCAGAACAGGCAGGGGAGCATGGTGACGATGAAGCCCCGCGCGCCGTTGCGCAGCGCGCTCGGCCAGTCGAGGAACACGCGCGGCCTGCGGCCTTGGCTCCGGCCGCGCGGGCTGCCCGGCGGCATGACGAGGAGCCGCGCCGAGCGATGCAGGCGGGTCAGCAGGTCGGCCGCGTGCTCCAGGGCGCCGATCCGGTCGAGGTCGGCAGGTGCCGAGACCTCGAAGCCGCCGGCGAGCCGGTCGCGCGCCTCGAGCAGCCCGCCGAGTGCCGGCGCGGGATCGTCGGCAGGGAGGGCGGCGAGCGCCTCGATGGCGCCGCGGACGATGGCCGCCAGGCGCTCGTGCCTGCCGAGCCTGCCGAAGAAGGGGTTCAGCGTGCTGAGCGCGCCGGTCAGGCCGGCGGCACCGAGCCGCAGGTCGCCGGCGGCGCGACGCACCGTGGCGTCGTCGGCGGCGGCGTTCTCGATGATCTCGGCGAGGCCGGCCGCCTGCGCCAGCAGCGCGCCGCCCC
>CAXTOE010000035.1:9359-13358 GCA_964245685.1 uncultured Acetobacteraceae bacterium
TGCCGGGGCTGGCCCTGCGCCAGGTGTGCATCCCAGCAGGCACGGTGCCGGAAGGGTCGTCCGAGGTCGCGGCCATCGCTTCCGCCGGCACTGGCGGCTGGGTGTGGCCAGAGAGGGCGGCGCCGGTGCTGCGGATCAGCGACAGCGTCGCCGCGGCGAGGCGCTCCGGCGGCCGCACGTTGGTCAGCAGGAATACCAGGGCCGCGGAGACGATGCCGACGGAGACCGCGGAGAGGCGGGAGAGGGCGCTCTCGAACACGACCTGCGGATCGGCGAAGGCCGGCGCGCAGACGATGATGATGGTGTAGCCCGCGAGCACCGCGCCGTACGCCTTGAAGAAGCGGAGCAGCGTCGAGAGCACGCAGGCGACGCCGATGCACAACGAGAACACGATCGCGAACAGCAGCGGGCTCTGCGCCAGCACCGCCATCAGCAGCACCGCGCCGGCGGCGCCGAGCAGGGTGCCGAGCAGGCGCCACAGGCTCTTGGAGATCAGGGCGCCGGTGACCGGATTGGCCACGATCAGCACCGTGACCACCGAGGAGAGCGGCGACTGCAGCTGCAGGACGAACGCGGTGTGCAGGGCGATCCCGATCGCCGCCAGGGTGCGCAGGCAGTACAGGATCGTGGGACCGACGCTGCGCCAGGAAGGCAGGGCGGTGCGTGCCGCCTCGCGCAGCGTCGCACCGAACGAGCCGAGCTCCGACGTCGTCGTCGGGCTCGGGGGGCTCAGGGCGCCGCTCACCGCGAGGGATGCGTCGAGGTCAGCGGCACGGGCGGCGTCGCGCAGCCGCGCCGGGATGGAGTCTTCGGCCCGGCACGCAGGATCGCGCCGGGCTCGCCGCGGCAGCGAACGCACCGGCACCGCGCGCGCATGGCTGCGGGACCATGCCCCAGTACGCTGTGATGATCAGGTCGCACTGGCGACAGCGCAGTAGGTTCTACGCTCCGGTCCGTCAAGCGTGTGGCCGGCCGCGGCATCCGGCGAAGGCTGTGCCGGGTCGGATGGTGATCGCGGTGCGCGCGTCGTACAACGCCGACGCGCAGGCCGCGGCATCGTCGCCCGCGCCTGAAGGATCGAGGTCGATGAGTCGCAGATCGCTGGTCGGGACCGGTTGGAAGATGAACATCGTCGCCGCCGAAGCGCAGCGCTACGCGACAGGGCTGCGCGCAGCACTGCTCGGGGTCGCGCACGAGCATGTCGAGCTCTTCGTGCTGCCGCCCTTCACCTCGCTGCACGCGGCGCACGCTGCCTTCGCCGGGTCCGGGGTCGGCATCGGCGGCCAGAACATGCACTGGGCGCCGTCCGGCGCCTGGACCGGAGAGGTCTCCGCGCCGATGCTGGTCGAGGCCGGCTGCCGTTACGTCGAGCTCGCGCACTCCGAACGCCTCGCCCATTTCGGCGAGACCTACGAGCAGGTGAGGCTCAAGGTCGACGCCGCTCTCGCCGCAGGGCTGACTCCGATCCTGTGCATCGGCGAGTCTGAGGAGGACAGGCGGACCGGACGCGCCGACAGGGCGCTCGCCGGCCAGCTGCGCACCGTGCTGGACGGCCGCACCGCCGACGCGGTGGCGTCGATCATCCTGGCCTACGAGCCGCGCTGGGCGATCGGCAAGTCCGAAGCGGCGGAGCCGGACTACGTCGCGCGCCGGCTCGCAGCGATGCGCAGCGAGCTCGGCGAAGCCCACGGCGACGCGGCGGCAGCGGCGACGCGCATCGTCTATGGCGGCTCGGTGACCCCTGGCAACGGCTCCGAGCTGATCGCGATCACCGACGTGGACGGGTTGTTCATCGGCCGTGCCGCCTGGACCGCCGAGGGCTTTGCCTCGATGATCCGGATCGTCGCGGATCATGCGGGTCGCGCCGGCCGGACGGGGTGAGCGCGGCCATTAACGTTTCGTTTTGAGTTGGCGGCTAAAGATGCGTCACCCAGGGCATCCCGCGCGTGATGCTCCGGCCAGACGGGATGGATCGCATCGATGCCGAGAGCCAGACTGACCGGCAGCTTCTCGATCGGGAAGAGGATCGCCTCCGCCTTCGCCGTCCTGCTGCTCGCCTCCCTCGCGCTCGGCGGCTTCGCGATCGAGCGTATGAGGGTGATGAACGGCGTCGCCGCGCGGATGGCGGACGAGTACCTGCCGAGCCTGGCGCTGAGCGGCAACATGGCGATGCTGGTGCAGCAGCTTCGCGTGTCCGACGCGCGCACGACGATGGCCTACGATCCGGCCGAGGTGTCCTCCGCCGTCGGCCAGGGCATGAGGAACATGGCGGCCTACGACCGCGCGCGGGCGTCGTTCCAGCCTTTCATCCATGCCGGCGAGGAGCGCGACCTCTACGGCCGCATCGACAGCCTGATGACCCAGTACAGGCGACTGCACGACCAGCTCATCACGCTCGCGCAGAAGTACCAGCTCGAGACCGCGGGCGCGCTGCTCGAGGGCAGGATGGTGGAGCTGTCGGACCAGGTGTCGGGGCTGGTCGAGCGCGATATCCAGTATCACCGTCGCCTCGGCGATGCGGCGGCCAGGCACGACCGGAAGGTCTATCACGGCGCCTGGGTGCTGACCCTGTCGGCGCTCGCGGCGATGATGCTGGTCTGCGTGGCCGCCGGGTTCGGCCTGATCCGCAGCATCTCGATGCCGATCTCCGAGATGACCGGTGCGATGCGCAGGCTGGCCGCGAACGACCACTCGGCCGCGATCCCGGGAATGCGCCGCTCCGACGAGATCGGCGTGATGGCGGCGGCGGTTCAGGTATTCAAGGACAACATGATCAGCGCCGGCCGCCTCTCGGCGGAGCAGGAGCGGATCAAGGACGCGGCGGCGGCGGAACGTCGCGTCAGCATGGGCGGGCTCGCGAACGATTTCGAGGGCAAGCTGGGCCGCCTCGCCGCCCTGCTGGCCGAGAGCTCGACGCAGCTGGAATCGACCGCACGGTCGATGACCGGCACGGCGACCCAGACCAACCAGCAGGCCGGCAACGTCGCCGCCGCGGCAGCGCAGGCGAGCGTCGGCGTCCAGGTCGTCGCATCCACCGCCGAGGAGCTGTCGAGCTCGATCGGCGAGATCAGCCGCCAGGTGGCGCAGTCTGCCGAGATGACCGGCAGGGCAGTGGTCAACGCGCAGCGCACCGACGCGATCGTGCGGGCGCTGGCCGAGGGTGCCGACAAGATCGGCAACGTCGTCGGGCTGATCAGCGGGATCGCCGCCCAGACCAACCTGCTGGCGCTGAACGCGACCATCGAGGCGGCACGCGCCGGCGACGCCGGCAAGGGCTTCGCGGTGGTGGCTTCCGAGGTCAAGAACCTAGCTCAGCAGACCGCGCGTGCGACCGACGAGATCGGCACCCAGATCGGGCAGATCCAGGCCGCCACGCGCGAAGCGGTGGACGCGATACGCGGCATCACGGCGGCGGTGCAGGATGTCAGCGCGATCGCGACCACGATCGCGGCCGCAGTCGAGGAGCAGGGTGCGGCGACCGCCGAGATCGCGCGCAACGTGCAGCAGACGGCGCACGCCACCCAGGACGTGACGGCCAATATCTCCGGCGTCAGCCTGGCCGCCGAGGAGACCGGCGCCGCGGCAGGCCAGGTGCTCAGTGCGGCGGCGGAGCTGTCGCGGCAGGCGGAGCAGCTGTCGGGCGAGATGAGCTCGTTCATCGTGCTGGTGCGGGCGGCTTGAGCGGCCGTTGACTCCAGGCCAGGGCGCTGCCCCGGACCCGCTGGGGCCGGAGGCCCCAGGACCCATCCGGATCGGTCCTGGACCGCAGGCGGCGGTCGTCGCAGGATCGGCCGGGCGGGGCGGGGGAGCGCGGCGATGGATCTGGGACTGAGCGGGAAGGTGGCGGTGGTGACGGGCGGGAGCGTCGGCATCGGCCTGGCGATCGCCGAGGGGCTGGCGGCGGAAGGGGTGAACCTCGTCCTTGCCGCCCGCGGCGTGGAACGGCTCGAGCAGGAGGCTCGCCGCATCGAGCAGGCGCACGCGGTCCGGGTGCAGGCG
>CAXTOE010000036.1:0-13225 GCA_964245685.1 uncultured Acetobacteraceae bacterium
TCAGAGGCTATCCGGATTGGCGATCTCGCCGACGCTGGCGAGCGCATGATCGAGCGGCTGCGGCGCAAGGCGTTCCTGCCGGAAAGCCGCAAGGGGCTCAACGTGCGCTTCGGCATCGCGGAAGCGGCGGCGCTGCTCGGCGGCCAGACCGAGCCGGTGCAGCCCTCGCTGGCGCAGCTGCTGACGCAAGGCGCGGTCGCGCCCGGCGCCGTGCCGCCGGCGAGTGCGGACGACGATCCTGACTCGCCGCGGATCCGCTTCGTGGGCGTCTCCGGCTCGGAGGAGCTGCTGCTGCGGATCGTGCCGCACGCGGCGCGGCCGGAGCTGGTGCTCAGGGATCGGCTCGACCTGACCTTGCGCGAGGCGGAAGTGCTGCTCTGGATCAGCTACGGCAAGGCGACGCGCGACATCGCCGAGATCCTCCGGTTGAGCCCGCGGACGATCGATAAGCACCTCGAGCAGATCTACAACAAGCTCGGCATCGCCAACCGCGCCTCGGCGGCCTCCCTGGCCGCCCGATTGATCGGCGAGGCTCAGGCCGGATAGCTCGGTCGCGCTGTTGCGGAGCCCACGCGGCGCGACGTGAGCGCGCCGGTGTCACGAGCGGCCGGCGACGCCGAGCTTCATGTCCTCGATCTTCGCGACGAGCCTTCGCAGGACCGGCGAGGCGTTCGCCTCGTTGTAGCCCAGCACGAGGTCGATCATCGGAGCCGCTTCGAGCGGTCTGGTCACGATGGCCGCCGGAAGCATGTTGCGCGCGTAGAGGGGCAGCAGGCTCACCCCTCCCGTCGAGCCGACGAGGGAGAGCGCCATCGCCAGGTTGAGCGCCTCGTGATCGGGCGTGAGATCGACGCCGACGCGTCTGCCATATGCGTCGGTGACGGCGCGCAGCACGGGCGAATTCGATTTCGGGACGCCGACCAGAACCTGCCCGACGAGGTCGCGCGGCGCGATCACCTCTCGCTCTGCCAGCGCATGATCGACCCGCAGCACCACCACCAGCGGCTCCCGTCGCAGCAGGCGATAGACCAGGCCCGAGGCTCCCGCTTCCGGTCGCAGGAACGCGAAGTCGATCCTGCCGCCCATCAGCCCGGCCGCGAGCTCCGGGGACTGCCGGCTGACGATGGTCACCGCGGTGGTCGGGAGTTCGGCACGCAGCAGCGCCATCAGCGGCGCCAGCCACTCCATCTCGTGGCCGGTGAGAAATCCGACGACGAGCGTCGCGTCGGCCGGCTCGGCCGCGCGACGGGCCGCCTCGATCGCAGCCTCCGCCTGGGACAGTGCGAGGCGCGCATGATCGAGAAAGGCGCGACCGGCGGCGGTGAGCTCAATCCCCCTGGAGCCGCGCATCATGAGCGGGGTGCCGACCTCCTGCTCGAGGTCCCGGATCTGGCGGCTCAGCGACGGTTGGGCGGTGTGCAGCCGCTGCTCCGCCGCGACGGTGACGCTGCCTTCCTCTGCGACGGCGACGAAGTAGCGGAGGTGGCGAAGCTCCATGGGCATGCTTACCAGCTATGGCGGCCGGCCGGCAAAGTCCCTCGCGGCTGCGTCTCGGCGAGCCGGCACCGGCGACGATGCGGGACGCCCGCGCCACGCGAGCAGGAGGCTGAGCAGGGCCACGCCGCTCAACGCCGTGCTCAGCTCGAGGCTGAGGCCATCGGCAAGCAGATCCCCGACGTTGGTGCCCCAGCTGCGGATCACGACCACCGCGAACCAGAAGGTCGCGACCGGTAGCCGAACGGCCGCGGCGCGCAGCGCCAGCGCGGCGACCAGGAGTAGCGTCATCGTCGCCGAGGCGAGGGTGACGCCCAGACCCTCGTGGAAGGCGAGGAAGTCTCCTGCCGCCGTGCCGAGCGTTCCGGCGGCGAGCATCGCGGTCCAGAACCGGCCGTTCGCCGCCGGCAGCCGTTGGGCATCGTCGCGTCCCGGCTCGGCCGCCACCAGGCCTGCCAGCAGCGCAGCGAGACCGATCATCGCCGACGCATAGGGCAACTCGAGATCGTGCACCGCGGGTCGGCGAGATTGGTCGCGGCGGTGCGGATCACGACGATGGCCAGCCAGTACCAGGCCTCGCTGCGCCGCCTGACGCGCCGCTCGGCGAGCAGGATCAGCGTCAGCGCGGCGGCCAGCACCGGGAGGCCGCGCCAGTGGCCGAGCCGGAGGTCGGCGGCGAAGAAGTCACCGAGATTGCACCCGAAGATGCTGGCCAGGCAGAGCGCGCTCCAGTAGCGCTGGCCGATCACCGGGATGCTTCGCACGAGGTTGCCTCCCGGGTCGGCCGCGGCGTCAGCTGCGCTCGATCGCGACCGCGGCGCCGGCGAGCGCCGTGGCGATGGCGTGGATCTGCTCCGTGGTCAGCGGGCCGCGACCCTGACGCAGTCGCAGCGCCAGTCTCAGGTTCTCGGTAGCGCGGACGAGCTCCGGCGCCGGCCCGCCGCTATTGGCGTCGCTGACGGAGCGCATGCGTTCCAGGGCGCCATCCAGCGCGGCCCGGTGCGCGGCGAGGTAGGCGGAGCCCTCCGGGGTGATGGCATAGCGCTTCTTGCCGTCCTCCTCGGCCACGGTCGCGTGCCCGATCTCCTCCAGCATGATCAGGGTGGGATAGATCACGCCAGGGCTGGGGCTGTAGGTGTTGGCGACCCGATCCTCGATCTCCTTGATGATCTCGTAGCCGTGCCGCGGCCGGTCAGCGATCAGGGCGGGCCCGCCCCGCCGCCGCTCGCCCTGGTGGGACCGCCGGGGCGGCCGCGGGCCGCCCCGGGCGCGCGCTGCAGCGTGAGCAGCTGCGGCCACGCGATCAGGGCGAGCACGACCAGCCGCAGCTCGCCATGGGCGAACAGCCGGCTCGACCGCTGACCGCCACGGCTGCGGCCGTCACGACCATGCGCGTCCGCAGGGTCACGACCATGATGGAAATCATGCTCGCGTCCCCTGGGGCCGCCGCGGGTGAAGCGCCTGCCATGTTCATGGTGGGGATGTCCGTGGTTCATGCTAACCTCGATGCAGTTTAGATGTATCTATTTAACAGATATATCTAAACCCGCTCGTTTTCAAGGGCTCTAGGCGTCGTGCCTGCCTCCGGCCCGCTCACACGGTCGTGCCGATCGTCGCAACCAGGTCGTGTCGCACCGATAGTACCTGCTCCGTCATGCGAGGATGCTGAACCACATGGAGAAGACATCGGACGGGAGCGATCCGCGGCGGTCGGGCGGGTCGCATTTCGATCGGCGCGGGACGACCTACGACGCGAACGAGGTGCATCATCGCGTCGTATCGATCCTCCTCCGGGATGCCGGGATCAGGGCGGGATGCCGGATCCTCGACGTCGCCACCGGGACGGGGCTCCTGGCGCTCGAGGCAGCGCGGCGAGCCGGCCCCGACGGGAAGGTTCTCGGCGTCGACCTGTCGGAAGGAATGCTGGCCGAGGCGCGCAGGAAGGCGGCTGCGGTCGCGCCGGCGGATGTCGCGTTCGCGCGCGCCGACGCAGAGCGGCTGGCGCTCCCGCGCGAGAGTTTCGATCACGTGTTCTGTGCATCAGCCCTCGTGCTCATGTCCGACATCCCGGGCGCGCTTCGCCACTGGCGCGGTCTGCTCAAGCCGGGCGGCCTCATGGCCTTCGACACGCCCTCAAGGCCGTTCGGCGTCTCCCAGCTGATCGCGGACATCGCGGCCGAGCACGGCGTCCACCTGGCCTACGCCGACGTGGCGGACACGCCCGACAAATGCCGCGCGCTGCTGGAGGATGCGGGGTTCGAGGTGGTGAGCATCAGGACCGAGCTCGCGGACTGCACTCCCATGGAGACCGGCAAGGCGATCGCATTCTGGGATGACCACCTTGATCACCCCGCCTGGCGAGCCCTCAGGAGCGCGCGGCCGACGACGCGCGACGCGATACGAGCCGCCTATGTCGATCATGTCACGGCGAACGGGGCGACCGGATACGTCGCCAACGACGTGGCGCTGAACTTCGGGGTCGGCCGCAAACCCACGCCGGCTTCTGCCGTAAGCGGCGACCTACGTCTCTTTCGGCATCGAGGCGACCCATCTCGTGCTGCGGACCGACCGAATGAGGACTGGACGCGTGAGCACGATTAGCCTGGCCCGCCTGCTCGGCTGGTTCAGCCTGGCCTTCGGTGGGTTGGGGATCGCCATACCCACGACCCTGTCGCGGTGGCTGGGCCTCTCCCGCGGTCCATAGCTGATACGCGCGTTCGGCGCACGGGAACTGGTCGCGGGAGTGACCGTGCTCGCCAAGCCGGAGCATGCGATCGGCCCCTCGTTCAGGGTCGCCGGCGACGTGCTGGACATCGCCGTGCTGGCTTCCGCGCTGTCGGCGAAGACCGCCCGCCGGGGCGCAGCCTCCTTCGCCTTCGCGGTGGTGCTGGGCACGACGGCGCTCGACGTGCTGTGCCTCGCCGCGCTCGCCAGCGACGAACGCCGCCGTGCCCAGACGGCACGTCGGACCCACGCTGCCACCAGTGAGCGCGTGGTCCCGATGCTGTCCAAGTGAAGGCTGCACCACGCGTGCGGCGGCTGGTCGTCCGAAGGCCGGTTCAGTCGGCCGCGAGCGCCATCCTGGCCAGCGCGACGAAGTTCCCGACCACCTTCGACCGTTCGTGCCGGCGCCATGTCAGGGCGAGGCTGATCTGCGCCTGAACGTCCTGCGTCGGGCGGTAGACGACTCCGACCGCCTGCATCTGCTGCATGCTGGCCGGCACCAGGGAGACGCCAAGTCCAGCGGAGACGAAGCTTATCACCGTCGCGAGCTGGGTGGCCTCCTGTCCGAAGCGAGGCTCGAACCCGACGCTGCGGCAGGCTTCGCGCACCGCCCTGTGCAGGGCCGGCCCGGCATCCGACGGCTTCATGATGAAGGCATCCTCCGCCAGGCTCGCGAGCAGCACCGTCGAGCCCGATGCGCAGCGATGGGACCGAGGCAGTACCGCGACCAGAGGATCGACCTTTATCGAGACGACATGGAAGCGCGGGTCCTCTTCCAGGCCGGAATGTGTGAAGGCCAGATCCAACGTCCCGAGCATCAGCCGCTCCAGCAGCTTGTGCGTGTTTGCCTCCGAGAGTCGCAGCGCGACTTCCGGGAAGCGCTCGGCGAAACGCCGGATCGCGGTAGGCACGACCGCGCTGAAATGCGCCGAGCTGGTGAAGCCGAGCTCCAGGTGACCGAGTTCCCCGCGAGCGGCTCGTTGCGCTGCGACTGCCGTGTCGGTCGCTGCGGCCAAGGCGAGACGACCCCTCTTGAGGAACATCCTCCCGGCTTCGGTGAGTTCCGCGCCGTGCGGAACGCGTCGGAGCAGCGTCACCCCGAGCTCGGCTTCAAGATCCTTGATCTGCTGGCTGAGCGGCGGCTGGCCGATGCCGAGCCGGGCCGCCGCACGCGTGAAGTTCAGCTCCTCCGCGACGGCGACGAAGTATCTGATGTGTCTCAGCTCCATCTGGCTCGCTCCACTGGACGATCACGCGCCGCTGCCGGAGATACCGCTCCGACAGGTCGTCCGGCCGCGTGCCGACGTGGCCCGTTGCAAGCGTCTGCCGGGCCGGCACGATCCACGATCCACCAGCGCAAGGTCGTGAGCTCGGTCCGCCGCAGGCACGGCCCTGCCGCTCGACCTGCCATGATTTGGAACGTATAGTGAACGGGTCGCCAGCGGGACGATCCCTCGGTCGCCGTCGGCGGCTGGGTTCGAGACCGCGAGCGCCTCTGGGAGATGGCTGGTGTCCGATGGCTCATCGCCGCACGCGGATCGTCGTCGCATCATTCACGTCGACATGGACGCCTTCTACGCCTCGGTGGAGCAGCGCGACGATCCTGCGCTGCGGGGTCGGCCGGTCGCCGTCGGCGGATCGCGCGAGCGCGGCGTGGTCGCGGCGGCGAGCTACGAGGCGAGGTGCTTCGGCGTGCGCTCGGCGATGCCGTCGGTCACCGCACGTCGACGCTGCCCCGAGCTGGTGTTCGTCAAGCCGCGCTTCGACGTCTATCGCGCGGTGTCGCTGCAGATACGCGGGATCTTCGCCGACTACGCGTCGCTGATCCAGCCGCTGTCGCTGGACGAGGCCTATCTCGACGTCACCGAACCGCTGCGGGATCTCGGCTCGGCGACGGCGATCGCCGCCGAGATCAGGCGGCGGATCCGCGCCGAGACGGGGCTCACCGCCTCGGCCGGCGTGTCCTACAACAAGTTCCTGGCCAAGCTGGCGTCGGACCATCGCAAGCCGGACGGCATGTTCGTGATCACGCCGGCGATGGGTCCCGACTTCGTCGAGACGCTGAAGGTCGGCCAGTTCCACGGTGTCGGACCGGTGACCGCGGCCAGGATGGGCCGCCTCGGGATCCGGACCGGCCTCGACCTGCGCGAGCGATCGCTGGCCTTCCTGGTTCAGCATTTCGGCAAGGCCGGTCCGCACTACCACGCCATCGCGCGCGGCCGGGACGAGCGGCCGGTGGTGGCCGATGCGCCGCGCAAGTCGATCGGCGCCGAGCAGACCTTCGAGCACGACGTCATCGTGTGGGAGGACGCGCTCTCGGCGTTGCAGCCGGTCATCGACAAGGTCTGGACGCGCTATGCCCATGGCGGTCGCGGCGCGCGCGCGGTGACCCTGAAGGTGAAGTTCTCCGACTTCCGTATCATCACGCGCGCCGTCTCCTGGGTCGGGCCGATCCGCACGTCGGCGGAACTGCAGGCTGCGGCCACGGGGCTGCTGCGCGCCTTGTTTCCCCTGGAGAGGAGCGTGCGCCTGCTCGGCATCAGCGTGTCGCGGTTCGATGAAGGACCATCACTTCACGTCGCGAGGTCTCCCGATCTCTTCGGCCGGTGTTGAACGTCCGGCGTGTCAATACTTTCCTCGAAGGGAAGATCGCGATGGCAAGCTCGGCTGTCCTGCGTCATGTCCGACAGGCGCCACCTCAGGCGAAGGTGGCGAAGCGAGATAGCGAGTCTGGAGCCATGGGTTCGACCTGAGCGTCACACCATCAAAGGCAACGATCGCCGTGGTCAGTCACCGTGTTCACCCACCAGAGGCAGGCCGAGCCGCCGGATCTTGGACCTGATCTCCGCGAGATGGGCTCGGCTCTTCTCAACCGCGTCCCTGGACGCCGACACCGCCGCGCGCCGGCAAGCGATCTCATCTCGGATCGCCGCGGTGATCGTCTCGCGTTCCTGGATCAACGCACCGAGCGTCCCGACGGTGCCCAGACGGTGCTTCATCGACCTGTCCCGCCTAGCCCACGTCAGCCAAGCCGACGGCCATCCTCTTAGTTGCAACCTTCGAGGTGCTGATGACGTCAACGTGCGGCGATCGGGCTCATCGGGCAATTCCGGGGCCCATGGTGAATGCCTTAGCCGAGCGTCTACCCGGTCGAACCCATAGCTTGACGGTCGAACACTGCGTTCATCGGCCGGACACTCGAACGGGCGTGTAGATGGCGAGCTTCAGGGCCGGATCCTCATTCGCCTGGAAGGTCGCGTAGTCGAAGGCGAGTTCGCCCCGGCTCGGATGGGTCAGCAGCTTCCGCCCGGCTCCGCCGCCGCGGATGTCGTGCGCCTCCCACCACGACGCGAACTCGGCGCAGCCCAGGCGGAGCCGGTGGAGCAGATCCACGAAGGCCGGATCGCCGGCCCAAAGATCGTGGGTCGCGCGGAACTGCGCCACCATGCGGCGCGCCTCGCTGGCCCAGGCTGCGCCGAACAGCCGCCGGGCGTCCGGCTCGGTCAGGACGTAGGCGAGGATGTTGCGGTCCGGCTCGGCCACGCGGTCGAAGTCGGTGAAGGTGTCGGCTGCGGCGGCATTCCACGCCAGCAGGGCCCAGCGGCGGCCGGTCACGTAGGCGGGCTGGTTGAGACCCTCGACCAGGCGCCGGAGCGTGTCCGGCACGGCTTCGCGGGCGAAGGCGGGACGATCGGCGGTCCGGGCCAGGGACGACAGATGCGCGTGCTCGGCCTTGCCGAGGCGCAGCACACGGGCGAGCGCGTCGACCGTCGTCGTGGAGGGACTGACGGCCCGCCCCTGCTCGAGCCGGATGTACCAGTCGATGCTGATGCCTGCGAGCTCGGCCACCTCTTGACGACGCAGACCCGGCGTCCGTCGGTTGCGCCCGTCAGCCAGTCCGGCGGCCATCGGAGTCAGCCTCTCGCGCCGCGACCGGAGGAAGTCACCGAACTCGTTGCGAATCAGGGCAGGCATGAGCGCTTCACTCCACGAGGGTGGGCACTGAGGATACTAGGACGATGCCGGTCCTTCTCGAACCCGGCGCGTGACGCGCATCTCGTCCGTCGAACGTGGAGGACGGCTATGAGAGCGGCGATCCTGACGGCATTCGGTTCACCTCTCGAGATCGGGACGCTGCCCGACCCGGTGCTGGGAACCGGGGAGGTCATCGTCGATGTCGTGGCAGCGCCCGTGCTGTCCTACGCGCAGGAGGTGTTCAGCGGGACGAGGAACCATTCGCTGGCGCTGCCGGTGGTACCCGGCTGCGGCGCGGTGGGTCGGGTACGCGCGGTGGGGCCGGATGCGACGCACCTTGCCGCCGGCGACTGGGTGTTCTGCGACCCGACCGTGCGGTCCCGTGACGATGCCCGCATGCCCGACATCACGCTGCAAGGCTGGAGCGCGCGGGGCGAGGGCGGCCTGCGGCTGCAGAGGCACTTCCGCCATGGGCCGTTCGCCGAGCAGATCATGATCCCCACGGAGAACGCGATCCGGATCGGTGCGATCGCGGCGGCGGACGCCGGAGCCTGGTGCGCGGTGGCCACCGCCCTGGTGCCCTATGGCGGCTTCCTCGCGGCGAGGCTGCAGGCAGGGGAGACGGTTCTGGTCAACGGCGCCACCGGCAACTTCGGCAGCGCCGCCGTTGCGGTCGCGCTGGCGATGGGGGCGGCCCGCGTGATCGCCGCGGGCCGTGATCGAACAGTGCTCGAGGATCTGGGGCGCCGGTTCGGGCCGCGCCTGCGCATGGTGGCGCTCCGCGGCAGCGAGGCGGACGACCGGGAGCAGATGACGCGGGCGGCACCGGACGGGATCGACTGCGTGATGGATATCATGCCGCCCGCCGTCAGCACGAAGCTGGTGCGGACGGCCATCATGGCGGTGCGCCCCTACGGCCGGGTCGTGCTGATGGGCGGCGTGGGAATGTCGGGCGGAGACGACCTGGCGTTGCCCTACCCGTGGATCATGCGCAACTGCATCACCATCCACGGGCAATGGATGTACCCGCCTGAGGCAGTGACGCGGCTGGCCGCGCTGGTGCGTGTCGGGCTGCTGGAACTGGGGCAGTTCGAGGTGACGAGGTTCGGGCTCGACCGCGCCCGCGAAGCGGTCGCGCATGCCGCAGCGCGTCGCGGACCGTTCAGGATGACCGTCATCTGCCCCTGACCTCTTGCCCCAGCCTCCTCTGCGGTCGTGGGCTGCAGGGTCGCCGGCCAGGCCGTCACCGCGTCATACGGCGCGGATCTCCTGGAGGAAGCCGGCGACCTCGCCCGACAGGTCGTCGGCCTGCTTCGAAAGCCCCGAAGCCGAGCCGAGCACCTGAGCCGCCGCCGCGCCGGTCTCGTTGGCCGAGACGCTCACGCCGGTGATGTTGCGGGCGACGATGTCCGTCGCCTCCGCGGTCGACTGCGCGTTCCGCGCGATCTCCAGCGTGGCGGCTCCCTGTTCCTTGACGGCTCCCGCGATGGCAGTCGCGATGTGGCCGAGGCCCTCGATCGTCCCCGCGATCTCCCTGATCGAGGCGACCGCGTCGCGCGTCGCCGACTGGATCTCGCCGACCTGCGACGCGATCTCGTTCGTCGCGTTGGAGGTCTGGGACGCCAGCGCCTTGACCTCCGAGGCCACGACGGCGAAGCCCTTGCCCGCGTCCCCCGCCCGCGCCGCCTCGATCGTCGCGTTCAGCGCCAGCAGGTTGGTCTGACCGGCGATCCGCGAGATCAGCTCCACGACGCGGCCGATCCTGTCGGCGGACTCCGCGAGCGCGCCGACCGTCTCGTCGGTCCGTCGCGCGCCCTCGACCGCGCGTCCCGTCATCGCCGACGACTCCTCGATCTGGCGTGAGATCTCCGCGACCGAGGCGGTCAGCTGCTCCGCGGCGGCGGCGACCGTCTGGACGCCGGAGCCCGCGATCGCGGCGGCGGAGGCCACCTCGCCGGCCTGTTGATTGGTCTGTTCCGCCGAGGCGGTCATGCCGCGGGCGGTCGCCTCGAGCTCGGACGACGCCCCGGCGAGGAGGCCGGTCATCGCGCCGGCCTGAGACTCGAACCGGTGCAGCAGCTGCTCGATCCGCTCCACCTTCCGGCTGCGTATGCCGTGCTCACGTTCCTGCTCGGCGCTGAGCTTGTCGCGCTCGATCATCACGCCCTTGAAGACCTGGACCGCCGACGCCATTCCGCCCACCTCGTCGCGGCGCCCGCGATCGGGGATCTCCGTGCCGAGCTCATGATCCGCGAGACGTCGCATGGCCTGCGTCATCCGGCGGATCGGGTGCGATACGTTCCTGACGATGGCGATGGCGAGGAAGACGCAGATCGCGATGGTCGCGCACAGGACAGCGACGACTAGGTGCTTGGTCGGCTTGTAGATCGCGGCACCCAGGCTCGCCGCGCGGTGTCCCTCCTGCAGGTTGAAGTCCAGGTCCGATTTCGATGCGTCGTAGGCCGCGCCGTAGCTCTGGCTCTCCTCGTCACTGAACAGGTTCTCCGGATCCCCGCCGGGCCCTATGTCGCGGGCGACGACGACGCCGTGGGCCGCCCAGGCGCGGTCGAAGTCGTGCATGAGCTTCTCATCCGCGGTGCCGCGGTGGATGACGCGCTCGTAGTTCGCGCGGAGAGCCGCGAGCGCCTTGTTCTCGGCCGTGATCCCCTGCTTGATCTGCTGGCGGTCGCCGTCGGTGAGGGCGAGCGAGTAGCGCGCCTCCTGCAGGCGTATCTGCTGGATCGTGCTCAGGATCTGGCCCTGGACGCCGGTGCTGGGAAGCCAATGGTCCCGTATGTCGGCGGCGTGGCGATCGATGGCGGCCAGTCGATCCAGCGCGGTGGCGCCGAGGCCGCAGACGAGCGTCAGCACGATACCGAATGCCGCGAGGGTCTTGCTTTGTATCGTGAACCAATCGGGTACCGATCGCACGTTCATCTCCCTAGCCACGAGTTCCGCCTTCGACTGCCGGACCTTCGGTCGGACGAAAGTAGATCTGAGACGTTTACGTAACGTAAAGGCGCAGCTCGCTGGTCGCGGCTGCCCAGGCGTCGAAGCGAGGGATGGCTGGCTCGTCCCGGCGCATGACGCCGGGCGCCTCCAAGGCTCCCGCGGCCCAGGTATGGTCCATGCGGCAGCCGCTCCGACTTCACGCCGTGAGCTGCTCGCGACCCTGTTGCGGGGCGCGGACATGGTGTAGTCGAAGGGGCAGAAGCTGCTCGGCCAAGCTCAAGTAACGAGGACATCATGACGCACAAGACGCTCACCCTGGCGGTCGTCAGCATCCTGGCGGCCGGGTCGCTCGCTCCCGCACGGGCGGAACCGGGAGGCTGCGTCAAGTACGGTGCAGTGGGAGCGGTAGGGGGCCATGTCGCGCATCACGGCGTGCTGGGCGCTGTCGGAGGCTGCGCGACCGGCATGTATGTCCGGCACAAGTATCGCAAGGAAGCTCGCCAGAAGGCGGCCCTGTACGACCAGGAGCACCCCGGTGTGAAAGGTCCGTACGAGAAGAAGGCGACCGCCTACGACGAGGAGCACGCGACCGCGCCGGGGAAGATGGCTCCGGGTGACCAGCCTCCGGCTGGGTCGGATCAGCAGGACACCCATCTCTAGGACTGACCTGATCTGGTCGCGGTTCGCCGCGCCGATCCGGAGGCGATGGGCAGGGCCGCCCGGACGGTGCTGGCTAGGCTGCGCCCGCAGCCGGTGAGCGGGGGTGCTGGATGAGGCAGCAGGCGGTAGAGGCCGTGATCGCGGGGCTGAAGCAGGCGGGCGTGAGCATCGTCTGCTACCTGCCGGACTCGCTGCTCAAGGAGCTCTACCCGGCTCTCGACGCCGATCCGGACATACGCACCATACGTGTCACCAACGAGGGCGAGGGTGCCGCGATCTGCGGCGGCGTGTTCCTGTCCGGCAAGCGCGCGGCGCTGGTGATGGAGAATTCCGGCCTGCGTGCCTCGATCGAGCCGCTGGCGCGGATGGGCATGGGCGCCGGCATCCCGGTGGTGATGCTGATGAGCGACCGCGGTGGCCCCGGCGAGAACAACTGGTGGGCGATCCCGCATGGCATGACGATGGTGCCGTTGCTGGAGGCGATGGGCATCCCGTACCGGATCGAGGAGGAGCCGGAGCGGATACGCGACGCGATCCGTGACAGCTTCGCCTGGTCGTATGCCGCGTACTACCACAGCGCGGTGGTGATCGGCGGGAGTGCCGTGCGATGACGCGGTTCGAGTGCATGCAGGCACTTGCCGCCCGGCTCGACGACGCGCTGGTGGTGCTGTCGCTCGGCGGCAGCGTCGATGAGTGGTACAACGCGGCACCGCACCTGCGTGCCGCCAGCCTGTTCCAGCAGCAGCTCGGCTGCGTGACGCCGCAGGCGTTCGGGCTCGCGGCGGGACTGCCGCACCGGCGGATCGTCTCGCTCGATACCGATGGCGGCATGCTGTTCAACCTCGGCATCCTCGCCACGCTGGCCAACGAGCGGCCGCCGAACCTGCTCGTCGTGGTCTGGGACAACGAGTGCTACCAGTCGATCGGCGGTCCGCCGACGCACACCGCCGGCGGACGCGTCGACATCGCCGCGATCGGACGCGGCGCCGGCCTCGAGGAGGCGCACACCGCACGCACCCTCGCCGAGTTCGACGCGCTGTGCGCGGCAGGGCTGCGCGCCGAGGTGCCGTTCCTGGTGGTGGCCAAGGTCGCGAAGGGCCTGCAGCCGGGCCTGCGTCGCAAGCACAGCGACGGACGCGAGGACAAGTACATCTTCGTTCGCCACGTGGAGGCGAGCGAGGGCGTGGTGATCCTGGGGCCGAGTGAGCATAACTGACCTCGGTCAGGCCTACGACGTCATCGTGGTCGGCGGCGGCAGCGCCGGCTGCGTGCTGGCGCGACGGCTGAGCGAGGATGCCGACCGCTCGGTGCTGCTGGTCGAAGCCGGTCCCTCGGATGCGGGCGTGCCGGAGATCGACGCGGCGGCCGGCTGGGCGGCGCTGCTCGGCGGCCCGTACGACTGGGGCCATCGCTACCAGGG
>CAXTOE010000037.1:0-13186 GCA_964245685.1 uncultured Acetobacteraceae bacterium
GCTGGCACGCTACCGCCACCTGCTCGAGCGCTGGCACGGCGCCTGCGACGGCCGGCTGCTGGCGGCGGTGTCGTGCTCGGCGCCGCAGCGCGTCTCGGACGCCTATCTCGGCGCGCTGGAGTCGCTGTCGCGGGCGCACGACCTGCCGTTCTACATCCACATCCTGGAGACACGGACGCAGCGCGTGCTCGGCCAGACGCGCGGCGCCTCGCTGCTGCAGGAGGCGGTGCGGCGCGGCGTTCTGAGCGAGCGCACCAACGTGATCCACGCGGTGTGGATGGACGACGACGATCTCGACGCCATCGCCGCCGCCGGCGCGGTGGTGGCGCACAACCCGATCAGCAACCTGCGGCTGGGCAGCGGCGTGATGCCGTTCCGGCGGCTGCGCGAGCGCGGCATCCCGATCTGCCTCGGCAGCGACGAGGCGATCGCCGACGACGCCGTCAACCTCTGGGCGGTGGCGAAGATGGCGGGCCTGATCCACAACCTCTCCGATCCGGACTATCAGCGCTGGCCGCGCGCGGCGGAGGTGCTCGATTGCCTGGTGACCGGCGGCGCGCGGGCGATGCGCCAGAGCGGGCGCATCGGCGCGGTGGCGCCCGGCCTGCGCGCGGACCTGATCATGCTCGACCTCGACACGCTCGCCTTCACCCCGCTCAACGATCTCGACCGCCAGCTGGTCTATTGCGAGAACGGCTCCTCGGTGCGGCTGACGATGGTCGACGGCCGCGTGGCGATGCGCGACGGCGCGCTGACCACGATCGACGAGAAGGCCCTGCGTGCGGAAGCCCGCGCACTCGCCGGCGAGCAGGACGGCGCGGCGCAGGCCGCGCGCGACGCGGCACCCTGGCTCCAGCACTACCGCGCCATGTATCTCCGCGCCGCCGGCACCGAGGTCGGCATGACGCGCTGGATATCCGCGCACGATGCCGGGAGGATCGCATGATGCTTCGCAACCATGGCCGCTACGACTACCGGCCGATCACCATGCGGCCCGACTTCCGCTGGCCCGGCGGCAAGCGGCTCGCGGTCTACGTCGCACTCGGCGTCGAGTGCTACGCGTTCGGCGAGGGCATGACGGAGAACCTCGTCCCCGGCGGCGGCGACGCGCACGACGTGCTGAACGCGTCCTGGCGCGAGTACGGCAACCGCGTCGGCGCCTGGCGGATCATGCAGGCGATGCAGGCGCTCGACCTGCCGCTGACGATCCTGCTGAACACCGCGCTCTATGGCGAGGCACCGGCGCTGACGGACGCGTTCCGCGCTGGCGGTCACGAGATCGTGGCGCATGGCCGATCCAACTCCGACACGATGGCCGGCATGACGGAGCAGCAGGAGCGCGACTACATCGACGACGTGACGCGATCGATCCGTGCCGCGGAGGGTCGTGCGCCGCGCGGCTGGGCCAGCCCGTGGATCGCCGAGACGCCGACGACGCCGGACGCGCTGCAGGAAGCCGGCTACGGCTACCTGCTGGACTGGTGCATGGACGACCAGCCCTGCTGGCTGCGCACCCGAAGCGGCCGTCTGCTGTCGATCCCCTACTCGCAGGAGATCAACGACAGCTCGACGATCATCGGCCGGATGGCGAGCGCCACCGAGTTCGCGGACATGATCATCGACCAGTTCGATCAGCTCGCCGAGGATGCGTCGCGGCAGCCGCTGGTGATGAGCGTGATCCTGCACAGCTTCATCGCCGGGCAGCCGTTCCGGCTGCGTCGCATCCGCCAGGCGCTCGCCCACATCGCGGCGCATCGCGCCGAGCTGTGGCTGACCAGCCCCGGCGAGATCGCCGCCTTCATCCACGATAACCCGAGCTGCGCCACCTGACGGCACCGGATACCACTTTCGAAGTAAGCCACTTCGAAGCGACGACCGGCACCCAGTTTCGTCGTTGCCACCTCCGAAGCAAATCGAAAGGCAATGGGACGACCTAGCGGGTCGTCGCGGAGCCAGGTCGAAAATAAGCTGTTCCATTCTTAGGCAACAAAGCTCCCTCAGGGGCCGACTCGGCGTTCCCGACGGCGGCAAACTCCCGCTTTGCGTGCAGGCTGACTATTTTGTGGCCTGCACCGGCTTCAGCTTTGCAAAATTTGTCATTGAAGCACAACAGCAAGGCTGATCTAGTCGAGACGGGTGTCTCAGGGCGATCGCGAAGGTTGGCGCACACGACGACAGCGTGACGGGAGGATCGTTTGGCATTTCTCGGCAGGACCCTGGGTATTCTCGGCCCGGTCACCCTCCTCTGCGTCACACCGGCAGCCATCGCGCGCGCGCAGGACAAGGACGTCGTTGGGGTTCCACCGACCGGCGTCGCACCGGCGACCAAGAGCAAGTCCGGCTACAAGCGGCCGGCGCAGCTCGAAGAGGTCGTGGTCACCGCCAACAAGCGCAGCGAGAACTCTCGCAAGATAGCCGGCAGCGTCGGCGTGATCAGCGGCAAGGAGTTGCTCGACCACCACATCGAGAATTACGAGGATATCACGCGCGTGCTGCCGGGCGTGTCGTTCGCGGCGCATAACGGACCCGGGCAGGACAACATCTCGATACGCGGCGTCAGCTCGACGGTCGGCAATCCCACGGTCGGCATCTACATGGATGAGGTGCCGATCATCACGCAGAACGGCTACCAGGGAGCGGCGCAGCCGCGCATCCTCGACCTCGACCGGGTCGAGGTGCTGCGCGGACCGCAGGGCACCCTGTACGGTGCCAGTTCCGAAGGCGGCACGATCCGGTTCATCACCAACCAGCCGGACCTCGAGAAGTATGGCGCGTACGTCAATTCAGACGTGTCCGGCACCGTGCATGGCGGCGTCAACACCGACCAGCAGGTCACCGTCAACGTCCCGGTGGTCAAGGACGTGTTCGCCCTGCGCATCGCCGGCGAGTTCCTCGACAACAGCGGCTGGATCGACAACGAGACGCTCGACAACAGCCCGCGCAAGAGCGGCACCAACTACGAGCGCACCGGCGTCGTGCGCATCTCCGGCAAGCTCCAGCTGACGCCCGACTTCACCATCACGCCGTCCTTCTTCTTCCAGGACCTGTATACCGGAGATTCGCCCAACTTCTTCGAGGATCTCGGGCTGTACAACCAGAACAAGCAGGTGCGCGAGTTCATCAGCGACAAGATGTACATCCCGAGCGTCACGATAAAGAAAGGGATCTTCAACCTCGCCGAGCTGACCTCCATCACCAGCTTCTTCCAGCGCGACGTGGACCGGCAGGCGGACGGCACCTTCTTCAACAGCACCGCGATCGCGCAGTTCTTCCTCGATCCGGCCTATCCCCAGCACCAGCGACAGAACGACACCATCCTCGCCAACGTGCCTTCGCCCGTGCTGTTCACCGACCGCTTCAAGACCGTGACGCAGGAGGTGCGGCTGGCCTCGCCGGACGACCAGAGGCTGCGCTGGGTGCTCGGCTTCTTCTACTCGGATCAGAAATGGAGCCATCTCGACTACGAGCCGATCCCGGGCTTCAGCAACGACTTCCAGCAGATCTACGGCTTCAACATCAACGACTCCGTGCTCGGCGAGCCGGGCAATCCCGGCCTGTGGAACAACGACCTGGTCTGGACCGTCTACGACCATAACGACATCACCCAGTATGCGGGCTTCGGCCAGGTGAACTACGACCTGACCCCGCGCCTGCATCTCGGCTTCGGCGAGCGCTACGTGTCGGCGCACGAGACCTTCTCCGAGACCGGCGCCGGCTTCTTCGAGCTCGGCAACGCCGGCACCAACGGGACGCCCTACCAGCAATCCGCCAGCTTCACCGCGCCCACCCCCAAGTTCACCGCGACCTACGATTTGGGCCGTGCTGCGACCGTCTACGCGACGATCGCCAAGGGCTTCCGGCTCGGCGGCGCCACCACGCCCAACACCAATATCGCCTGCGTCGAGGGGTTGAACCAGATCGGCTTCCAGAACGCGCCGACCACCTACGGGTCGGACCAGCTCTGGAGCTACGAGGCCGGCTCGAAGGCGCTGCTGCTGCATCGGACGCTGTCGGTCAACGTCGCGGGCTACTACATCGACTGGTCGCGTATCCAGCAGACCATCACGATCCCGATCTGCGGCGGCGCCTTCAACTACAATGTCGGCGACGCCGCGGCCTATGGCGGCGAGGTGGAGAGCCGCTACCGGCCTCCGGCGCTGCCCGGCCTGACCCTGGGCATCAATGTCGGGGCGGAACATGCGACGATCACCAGCACGATCAACGCCCAGACCGCCGCGGTCGGCGAGAACGTGCTGTTCACCCCGTCATGGAGTGCCGCGGCGATCGCGGACTACTACCACGACCTCACCCGCGACATCACCGGCTTCATCAAGGCGGACTATGACTGGGTCGGGCCGTCGAACGGCAGCTTCGTGGTGACCGACCCGAACTACCGGGATCCCGCATACGGCGTGCTCAACGCCAGCGTGGGGGTCGAGGTGCGCGGTTGGCAGGGCTCGCTCTATGTCCAGAACCTGCTGGACAACAAGACGATCATCCAGCGACCGATCATCAACTCGGTGGTGCAGAGCTACACGCTGCGCCCGCTGACCATCGGGCTCAACCTGATGAAGCGCTTCTGAGGGCACGTCCCAGGGTCGATCCTGATCGACGATGGCAGATCGTCCGGCCGCGGCGCGGTCAGCCGAAGCATTTCCGGATTCGCATAGCTCGACCCTCAAAATCTCAATGCTCGCGGGGTCGTCGCGCGAATATGGTTGTAGATGGGAAACGTAAACGGCTCGTCTTGCCGTCTTAATCAGACGATCCCTCTCGGGGAATATCGTTACAATGTCTAGCTACAACTCTGCGCAAGACGCCACCATGATCTCCGCCTTCAGCAAGCCGGACCGCCTGTATGGCAGGTCGAGCTACAACACGCTGATCGCCCTGTTCGCCGGGACCGTTCTCGGCAGCATCGGGACGTTCCTGCTCGAAGCCGCCTATATCGCGGCGATCCGCTAGCACGCGGCAGGCCCAGCTAGGGTCGACCTCGTCCTGCCCGATCTACCGCGGACGTGACTCCCGGATCTGTGCGCTCGTTAGAGGGCGTCCGGCGCCGTACAGGCCGGACTGACCAGGGTCCGGTTGGCGCGTCCGCGTATCTGTGGTGATAGTGCCAAGGCGGCATCTAGCCCTCATCCGCCGGTCGGCGATGCGCGGCAATCCATCACGACGAGCCTCGAAGAAATCAGGTCTAGTCAGGCCCCTCGTAAAATCGAGGCTCAGTGGGCGCTCGGTCATGCCTACAGGCGCGCCGCCTCGGCCTCACCGCGCACCGGCCGGGAGGCGTTGTCGTTCAGTCCGGTTGATCCTTTTGAGCCGGCAGCGGCGGGATCACGGACAATGCCTTGCGCTCCCACACATCGCTGGGATCTGCCGCATCCGGTTGCGCCCACAGCGTCAGCTTCACCAGCAGGCCCAGCAACCCGATCAGGGCCAGCTGCTCCACGATCTCCTGAACCACCCCGAGTTCTCCTGTAGGACGAATTCGTCGCCGTGCACCGTTCACCCGTCGTCGTGGCAACACGATCCGGGCTCGCTCGCCGGCTTTGAAGTATAGCTACAATCGGGATCCGCAGCGTAGCGCGCATCGTGAGGCCCGAACACGCTACCCAGCGACCGTGTCTTTTATGACACGGTCCACTCCCTGCTCTTCGAGCCGATCCGCCCGGCGGGAAGACAGGATCCGACTTGTCGCGCCGCAACACAGCAACAAACAGAAACTTGCGACATCCGGGCCATCACGTTCGGGCGACCAGAACTGTTACATCGATGCTACAGACGGTGTTGTATCGGATGTCCAATCCGTCAGACGAGAGGCCGACCTCGCGAGAGGTTACTTATCCTGTGGTTAAGTATTCATCGGCACGATGACATGGACGTAACGGACCGGCTCGCCGTCGCATGCGGCATCCCGGAACTCGTGCCGTGGCAGGTAAGGGAACAGGCGGGCGCGGCGACGGACCGACGCGCGGGTCGATCGGGCTACGAGAGATGAGACAGCTTGAAGCCTGCTGGCTTCACCTAGGCTTTCCGAAGACCCTGTCCGCCGCTCCCAGATGATCCTGCTTGCGACGTATCATGGCGTGGGCGCGCTCGATCTCGCTCTGCAGGTCGTCGATGTAGGCGTGGAGTTCGGCCACGCCAAGACCATCGAGTGGAAGAATGTTCAGCCTTGTCCGGGGCCGCTCCGGGAGATCGTCGCTCACATCGCTTACCCGCCTGGATCGCCGCCGCTCGTTGCAGGCATCGCCGGCAGGCCGCGGAAAGTTGCATCACCGCGTGCGCGTGACCGACACCCGAGGTGCGGCCGATCGTCGCGTTCGTCATCGGTGTGGCATCGGCTACGGCCTGGCGCCGTCGGCCTTCAGCCACTCGATGCTCATGTTCTCCATCTGCGCCAGCACGGCATCGCGGTTGGGCAGGTTCGGACCGCGCTGTGCGAGCTTCGCGGTCGCGAAGGCGAGCGACATGCGGACCAGCCGCGCCGGATCCGCCTTCTCCCGCATCGCCGAGACCACCCCGGCCACCAGGGCATCGCCGGCACCGACGGTGCTGGTCACCTTCAGCTGCGGAGGACGGCCGAGAAGCACGCTGCGTTCGCTGACGAACAGCGCGCCCTCGGCACCCTGCGACACGATCACCAGGCCGATGCCGCGCCGGCACAGCATCAGCGCCGCCTGCACCATCTCCGCCAGATCGTTGAACGGCTTGCCCGCCCACTCCTCGAGCTCCTGCTGGTTCGGCTTGATCGCCCAGGGCAACGCATCGGCAGGAGCCGCGAGGGCCTCGCGGAACGGCAGGCCGCTGGTGTCCAGCACCACCCGCGCGCCGCGGCTGTTGAGCTGCCCGACGAGAACCCGGTAGGTGGCATCCGGCACTCCGGGCGGCAGACTACCGGACAGCACCACGGTGCTGCCCTGCTGCGTCTCCGCGCCGAGCAACGCCCGGAGCTCGTCGAGATGCGTCGGCTGCGGTACCAGGCCCGGCAGGTTGATGTCGGTGGTGTCGTCCGTCGTCTCGTCCAGCAGCTTGATGTTGCGCCGGGTCTGGCCGGGCAGGCGAACGAAGCGGTCGATGATGCCTTTGCTGTCGAAGAAGGACTGGAAGGTGGGTGCGTTGATGCGGCCGAGGAAGCCGGTCGCGATGATCGGCGGTTCGTCGGAACGGCGCCAGTCGGACAGGCAGCCCGCGACGTTGACGCCCTTGCCGCCGGCCTGCTGCTCGGCGTGCAGGGCGCGATGCACGGTGCCGGGGATCAGCTCCCTGAGATGCACGGTCTGGTCGATCGCCGGATTGAGGGTCACGGTGACGATGGCGGGGGCGGTCATGCTCCGGTCTCCGATCAGGCAGCAGGACGACGCGGCCGCCTGCCGCGACACCCTCGCAGGGCTGCCGACGCACGACCAGAGCTTTCCGCTCCGCTGCCGGGTGCGACCCGGCGGCTCGATCCTGCCCGTCCGGCCGGGGTGCGCCACGGCTTCATATGGTGCAGATGTCCCGCGGCGTGGGCAGCGGCGTGCCGTGCTGCGGCGTGAACGGCGCGACCACCGGACGGGGCGCGCTCCAGCGGCCGGACGGCAGCCCATCCGGGTTGTCGGAGATGAAGTAGCCGGTGCCGCGCGCGTCGAGGAAATAGCGCTCGGACGCGTCGCCGAGGCGAAGGATGGAGGTGCCCTCATACGAGGCGTCGCCGAGCGGGCCGCCGGCGAGCGGCAGGTAGACGCCGAGCATGCTGTCCGCATGGTAGAGCTGCACCTGCTGCGGCGGATTGCACGGCGTCACCGACACGAACCACGCCTGCTCGACCGGGTCGAACAGCAGGAATCCGTCGATGATGTTGGGCGGCAGCCCGGGCAGCCGGCCGAGCAGGGTCCAGGGACCGGCCAGATCCTCGCTCGACGGGGTGAACAGGTAGTACTGCATGCCGGCGACCTGGTTGTCCGCGGACGGAGGTGCCGGCGACACGTTGCACAGCACCACGGGACGTCCGTCGAGCAGGTAGGTCGAGTTGTCGCGGTTGCGCACGAACTCCGGCGCCCAGCATCGACCGTGCGGCGCATCCGCGATCGCATCGCCGACGTGCACGGTCGCCAGATGGGAGAAGCTGCCCAGGCCGTCGCGGCTGACCGCGAGCGCGAAGGCGGCGGGCGAGGCGCTGCGGTCCCAGAGCGTGTGGGCCAGCAGCGCCACGCCGTTCCACGCAGCCATGCTGGGATCGCGCACGCAGGCGTCGTGCGCGGGCAGGTAGTGAGACGGCCGGTAGCGGAAGGTCTCGCCGTCGCCCTGCAGCAGCACCAGGTTGTCGTTGAGGCCGCGCTCGTCGCCGCCATCCGCCTGGAACACCGGCCAGATGAAGTCGCCGCTGCCGGCGGACAGTCCGAGATCGTAGCGACGACGCAGATAGTCGATCACGTCGAGGAACGCGGCGTCCGGCAGGTCGGCGCTGAAACTGATCTTCTCGGCGATGTCGACCGGCGCGAAGTCGGCGGGCTGATTGCCGTAGAAGCCGCACCCGACCGTCGCGTGCAGGATCGACTGCGACGCGACCGCACCGAGCGGCACCGGCTGTCCGCAGGGCAAGCCCGATTTGTAGAGCCGCACCGTGTCGCCGTCGTTGCGCACGGCGAAGATGCTCCAGGCGTCGATCACCGGCTGGCTCGCCGCCCGCACCACGAAGTCGTCCTGATCGAGAGGGCTCATGACCTCCTGCACCGTCGGGCGGACATAGGCCAGGCGCCGGTCGAAGTCGCTCGACGCGACCATCAGCTGGAAATAGTAGGCGCCGAGCTGCACGCCGGCGGGACCATCGGCGCCGATCAGGTCGTGCGACACCGGCAGGCCGGCCATGCTGCGGCGCAGCCGGGCCACGATGATCTCGCAGCGCGGCTCGCCGAGATAGGGGTTGTCGAGGAACTGCCCGACACCGTCGAACGAGAGAGCGGGCTCGCCGTTGACCGCCGACCTCGCGATGGTCGGCCGGCTCTGCGGGACCGACTGCGTCAGATGATTGTCCTGGCCGCTGAGGTCCCGCCAGATCGACACCCCTCCATCCGCGTCGGTGACCGGACCGTCGGAGGCGAGGCACCATTGAACCAGCGCACCTCGTTGCAACGCTGCCGGCGGCGCCGCCCGCGTGCCCACCGCGCATCCCGTCACGAGACCGCCGGCGAGGAGGCCGAGCACATCCCGTCTCCTCATCGAGGGTTTGGTCCTCAAGCCCTGCTCTCTTCATCGCAGGGTGCGCGAGCCTGGCGTCCGGCGACGTGGCCCCGACGGAACAGGCGATGCGTCGCAGAGTTCCGCAACGCTGCGGCGCGATCCTGTCCATCGGCCGTGTCCGCCGGCGTCGAGAGCCCCGTGCCGCGCGCGCCGGCGAGCGCGCCGGGTGACATCGAACCGCGCGCATGCTCTGCTGCCTAGCCTGCACGGCGGGACCAAGTGAAGGCCGACTTCGTCCGCTGACCTGGGGAGTATGGACGCGCGTGAGCCTGCCCGACCTGCTGCGCGACCGGCTGCGACTGCCGGTGATCGCCGCACCGCTCTTCATCATCTCCAATCCGGACCTCGTGCTGGCGCAGTGCAAGGCGGGGATCGTCGGCTCCTTCCCGGCGCTGAACGCACGACCGCTATCGCGGCTGGACGAGTGGCTGGCGCGGATCACCGAGGAGCTGGCCGCGTTCGACCGTGCCAACCCCGATGCGCCGTCGGCGCCGTTCGCGGTCAACCAGATCGTCCACAAGTCGAACCTGCGGCTCGAACAGGACATGGCGCTCTGCGCCAAATACAGGGTTCCGCTGATCATCACCTCGCTGGGGGCAAGGCCGGACGTCAACGACGCGGTGCATGGCTGGGGCGGCCTGGCACTCCACGACGTCATCAACGACCGCTTCGCCAGGAAGGCGGTGGAGAAGGGAGCGGACGGGCTGATCGCGGTGGCCGCCGGCGCGGGCGGTCACGCCGGCACCCTGTCGCCGTTCGCGCTGGTTCGGGAGATACGTGCCTGGTTCGACGGATGCCTGGTGCTCTCCGGCGCGATCGCCTCGGGATGGTCGATCCTGGCCGCGCAGGCACTCGGCGCCGATCTCGCCTATATCGGCTCGGCCTTCATCCCGACGCTGGAGGCGAACGCCGTCCAGGTGCACAAGGCGATGATCGTCGCCAGCGGCGCGTCCGACATCGTCTACACCAACCTCTTCACCGGGGTTCACGGCAACTACCTGCGCTCGTCGATCCAGGCCGCCGGCTTGGACCCCGACAACCTCCCGGTGTCCGATCCCTCGCAGATGGATTTCGGCGCGGCAGGCGTGGGCGACGCGAAGGCATGGAAGGACATCTGGGGGTGCGGACAGGGGATCGGTGCGATCGATCAGGTCCTCGGCGCCGCCGCCCTGCTCGAGCGTTTCTCGGTCGAGTACGACGAGGCCCGCGCCACCATGATCGAGACCCTGGCAGCCACTCCGGCGCGCGGTCGACACGGTACGCCCGCGGCGGCGCGGCGGGTATCCTGAGGGTGGCGGACTTCGTCGAGGTCTCGCTGCACGAGGGCGTGCTCTCGATCTGTCTCGACCGGCCGGGCAAGCGGAACGCGCTCACCAACACGATGTACGGCGCGATCGCGGACGCGCTGGAGCGCGCGGCGGCCGAGGAGGCCGTGCGCTGCGTGCTGATCACGGGAAGCGGCGGCGTGTTCACGGCGGGGAACGACCTCACCGACTTCGTGCGCATCGCGAGCGGCGAGCTGAAGCCCTCCGACCTGCAGGTCGACCGCTTCCTCGACGCCCTGACCCGGTTGGACCGCCCGCTGGTCGCGGCCGTCGAGGGGCCCGCGATCGGGGTGGGGGCGACGCTGCTGCTGCATTGCGACCTCGTCTATCTCAGCGACACCGCGATCCTGTCGACCCCGTTCGTCGACCTCGCCCTGGTGCCGGAGGCAGCCGCCAGCCTGCTGCTTCCCGCCCGGATCGGCCACCCGCGCGCCTTCGCGATGTTCGCACTCGGCGAGAGCCTGTCGGCAGCCGACGCGCTGGCACTCGGACTGGCGAACCGGGTGCTTCCCCCATCGGAACTTCTCCCGCACACCCGGGCCGCGGCGCGCAGGCTGGCCACGAAGGCGCCGGAGGCGATCCGCGCGACGAAAAGCCTGATGCGCGATCAGGCCGCGATCGCCGCGCGGGTGGCGGTCGAGCGCGAAGTCTTTCACCGCCAGCTCGCGAGCACCGAGGCGCGTGCGGCCTTTGCCGCCTTCATCCAGCGCCGTTCGCCGAACGTACAGGAGCCTGCCGAAGCGGCCGGCTAGATGCGGAGCTCGGCCTTAACCAGCTTTCAACGAGTATCGGCGATGATGCACCGAGAGAGGAAGTGCATCATGTCGGCTTACACCGGTCTCAACGTCATCCCCTTTCCCCGGCGACGGGAGAAGAGCCTGTGCATGCTGCGCGAAGCGGTGTGGACGCTCGAGCGCACGGAACTGTCGAGGATCGGCGTGATCATGTCCCGCCTGGTCGATGACGCACTCCATGATGCCGACGAGGAAGAGTTCTACGAGCGGGTCAAGGCCGCCTACGCGCTGTATGAGCGCATCCTCATCGAGGGCGACCGACTCACCTGACGACGCGACCGCCGGCGCCCGCCAGGAACCGACCCGCCTCGGCCGCAGTCATCGGCTCCTCGCGGTCATGGTCGGCCGCCCTCCGCGCGTCGTCTCAGCGGCCGCGGCGGGCGATGCCGGGTGCGATGCCGTCGCGCTCCGGGCTGCGCCGCAGTGGCAGGATGCGGGCGAACTCCGACTGCCCGTCGACGAACTGATGCTTCAGCGCGCCCAGCACGTGCAGCGCCAGCAGCCCGTACAGCACGTAGGCGAGATAGGCGTGCACCTGGTACCAGACCGTGTGCACGTGCGCCTTGGTGATCGGATCCAGCGCCATGATCGGCGCGATGCGCGGCCACGGCACCAGGCCGAACAGGCGCAGCGGATGGGCGGCGGCATCCTTGAAGGCGGAGTCGTGGATCCATCCCGAGATCGGCAGGCCGAGGATCAGGAAATAGAGCACGATGTGCGCCGCCTGGGCGCCGAGCCGCTCGAGCTTCGGATAGGAGCGCGGCAGCGGAGGCGGGCGATGCGAGAGCCGCCACAGCACCCGCAGCAGCACCAGGCCGAGCACGGTGATGCCGATCGATTTGTGGGTGTCGATCGCTGGCCGCACCAGCGCATCGGGGAACCAGCCGATCACCCAGACCAGGACGACGTTGCCGATGATCAGGACCGCGACCAGCCAGTGCAGCAGCATGGCGGTCCGGGTGTATCGATTGACAACCTCCATGGCACCCGCCACTCCCCAGGCGGCCACGCATCGCCGCGAGCCAGACGATGCCCGACCGGCCGGGCGGTGCAAAGCGCCATGAGGAACCCATGGAAGCGGCGGTGATCGAGCAGGAGCTGGCGCAGATACGGCGGGTCACCTCGCCGCGCTTCGGCGCGCCGCCGACGCCGCTGCCCAGCACCCTCATCCACGGTGGCGTGCTGCTGCTCTGGGTGCTGCTGGTGGCGCGCGCGTTCCATGGCGGCGGCCTGTTCGCCTGGTCCGCAGGCCTCGCCTACATCGCCTACGACACGCTGCTGCTCGCCTTCGTGTTCTGGCAGACGCTGACCCTGCTGCGTCCGGCCGCGCCATGCATGCCGGAGAGCCGGCTGCCGCCGGCCACGATCATCGTGGCCGCGCACAACGAGGCGGCGAGCCTGCCGGTCACGCTCGCCGCACTGCTCGCCCAGACCCATCCCGCGCAGATGATCGTGATCGCCGACGACGGTTCCTCCGATGCGACGGCGAGCCTGCTGCAGGAGCGCTACGGCCTGGTGCCGTCGCCAGGCGCGCTGAGCGAGCCGGGCGCCGCCTGTCCCACCTTGCGCTGGTTGCGACTGCCGCACGGCGGCAAGGCCCGCGCGCTGAACGTCGCCTGCGCCCTGATCGAGACCGAGCTGGTGCTCACCGTCGATGCCGACACGCTGCTCGAGCCGGAGGCGCTGCGGGCGATGTGCGAGGCCTTCGCCGCCGACCCTGCGCTGGTGGCGGCGACCGGGGTGCTGACCCCGGTATGCGGACCCTCCTCGCAGGGCCGGTTACTGCAATGGTTCCAGACCTACGAGTACGTGCGCAACTTCCTGTCCCGCTACGCCTGGATG
>CAXTOE010000038.1:0-8157 GCA_964245685.1 uncultured Acetobacteraceae bacterium
CGCTTGACCAGCGCGACATCGGGGCGTTGCGCGCGGCGGCCGAGACGGCCGTGGCGGTCTTCGGCGGCATCGACATCCTCTTCGCCAACGCGGGCATTCAGGATTTCAAGCCGCTGCTGGAGATGGAGGACGAGGATTGGCACACGCAGATCGACGTCAACCTGACCGGCACCGCCAACGTGCTGCGCGTCTTCGCGCCCATGATCGTCGCGCGCGGCGGCGGCCGCATCATCATCACCTCCTCCACCCAGGGCCGGCACGGCGCGAAGTTCGGCGCCGCCTATTCCGCCTCCAAGTGGGGGCTGATCGGCCTGATGAAGTCCGCCGCCCTCGAGCTCGGCGAGCACGGCATCACGGTCAACGCGCTGATCCCGGGGCTGATCGACACGCCGCTCACCCGCCACGAGCAGCGCTACGCCCAGTCGCTGCAGGAATCCGGTCAGGCGCCGAGCGGCGACGAGGCCAAGGACGAGGCCGCGGCGTGCAAGGGGCTCACCGGCAAGTCGCCGCTGGGCGTGCCGTGGATCGATCCGCAGGAGATGGCGCCGATGGTCGTCTTCCTGGCCTCCGAAGGCGCGCGGATGATCACCGGAGCCAGCTTCGAGGTGACCGCCGGCGACAGCGCGCACATGCCGTGACGGCGGCGGCCCGCTGATCGTCCGGCGCCGTCGTCGACCTGCACCAGCCGAGCATCAAGGATGCGCGTCATGGACCAGGATACGCCGCGCCCGAGGATGACCGGCCTCGAGCTGATCGAGGATCCGCGGACCGACAAGGGCACCGCCTTCAGCCTCGCCGAGCGGGAGGCGCACGGCCTCCTCGGCCTGCTGCCGCACGCGGTCGAGACCCTGGAGCGCCAGGCCGAACGCGTGCTCGGGCATCTCGAGCAGAAGACGTCGGACCTCGAGCGCTACATCTACCTGATCGGCCTGCTGGACCGTAACGAGACCCTGTTCTACCGCGTCGTGATGGGTGACCCGGCGCGCTTCCTGCCGATCGTCTACGACCCGACCGTCGGCGAGGCCTGCCTGAAGTTCGGCCACATCTACCGCCGCGCGCGCGGCCTCTACGTCTCGCACGACATGAAGGGGCCCGTCGTCGAGATCCTGCGCAACTGGCCGGAGTGGGACGTGCGCTTCGTCTGCGTCTCCACCGGCGGCCGCATCCTCGGGCTCGGCGACCTCGGCACCGACGGCATGGGCATCCCGATCGGCAAGCTGCAGCTCTACACCGCCTGCGCCGCGGTGCCGCCGTCGACGCTGCTCGATACCGGCACCGGCGACGCCGCCCGGCGTGCCGATCCGCTCTATCTCGGACTGCGCCGGGCGCCGCCGCCGACGGAGGAGCTCGACGCGTTCGTCGCCGCGGTGCAGGAGGTGTTCCCGGCCTGCTGCATCCACTTCGAGGACTGGAAGGGAACCGACGCGATCCGGCTGCTGGCGAAGTACGCGGGCGACCTGCTCTGCTACAATGACGACATACAGGGTACCGCCGCCGTCACGCTCGCCGGCCTGACCACGGCGCTGCAGATCCTGGGTACTCCCCTGGGCGAGCAGCGCGTGCTGTTCCTCGGCGCCGGCTCGGCCGCGATCGGCATCGGCAACCTGATCGCCACCGCCATGCAGGACAAGGGGCTGTCGAAGCACGACGCGACGGCGCGCCTCTCGCTGTTCGACCTGGGCGGCCTGATCGAGCCCTCCCGCCAGGACCTGTCGCCATCGCAGCGCGTGTTCGCGCACGAGGCCGATCCCTGCAAGGACCTGGTGCGCACCATCGAGACCCTGAAGCCTACCGTGCTGATCGGCGTCAGCACCCAGGGCGGTGCCTTCGACCGGCGCGTCGTCGAGGCGATGTCGAAGCTCAACGACCGCCCGATCATCTTCGCCCTGTCCAACCCGACGCAGAAGGCGGAGTGCACGGCGCAGCGGGCCTACGAGTGGTCCCGCGGCAAGGCGCTGTACGCCGCCGGGGTGCAGTTCCCGGACGCCACCGTCGACGGCAGGACCTACCGTCCAGGCCAGGCGAACAATTTCTACATCTTCCCGGCGATCGGGCTCGCGACCTATGCGGCACGCCCGACGCGGATCACCGACCAGCGCTTCATCGTCGCGGCCGAGGCGAGTGCGGATCAGGTGGACGCGGACCAGCGCGACCGCGGCATGCTGTTCCCGAGCCAGTCGAACATCCTGGAGACCGAGACCGCGACCGCGACCCGCATCGCCGAGTACATGTTCGACCAGGGCCTGGCCACGGCGGATCGCCCGCCGGAGATCCGGCCCTGGATCGAGGCGATGCTCTACAAGCCCGAATACCGGGAGCTGGTCTAGCCATGGCCGAACCCGGCGCCGCGCCCGCGTTGCGCGACCTGCCGGTCGGCATCGCGGCGAGCGGGCAGCGCACCGAGACGGACTCGATGGGCGCCATCGAGGTACCGGCCGATCGCTACTGGGGCGCGCAGACGCAGCGCAGCCTGGTGCATTTCTCCATCGGCGACGACCGCATGCCCGCGGCGCTCTATCACGCCTACGGCGTGGTCAAGAAGGCCGCGGCCCTGGTCAACCAGGCCGACGGCCGGCTGGAGCACTGGAAGGCGGCGGCGATCGTGCGCGCCGCCGACGAGGTCATCGCGGGCCAGCTGGACGCGCACTTCCCGCTCTATGTCTGGCGGACCGGGTCGGGCACGCAGTCCAACATGAACCTCAACGAGGTGCTCTCGAACCGCGCGATCCAGCGGCTCGGCGGCGAGCTCGCGAGCAAGGCGCCGGTGCATCCCAACGACGACGTCAACATGGGCCGATCCAGCAACGACAGCTTCCCAACCGCGATGCACGTGGCCGCGGTGAAGGCGCTGGACGACCACCTGCTGCCGCAGCTCGACGCGCTGGCGCATGCGATCAAGGCCAAGGCGCGAGACTGGGACGGGGTGGTGAAGATCGGCCGCACCCACCTGGAGGATGCCGTGCCGCTCACCGTCGGCCAGGAATGGTCCGGCTACGCGCACCAGATCCGCGACGCGATCGCCGATGTCCGGCGCGGACGCGAGGGGCTGATGGAGCTCGCCATCGGGGGCACCGCCGTCGGCACCGGCCTGAACGCGCCGTCGGGCTTCAGCGTCAAGGTCGCGGCCAGGATCGCGGAACTCACTGGCCAGCCCTTCGTCACCGCGCCGAACAAGTTCGCGGCCCAGGGCTCGCTGGACGCGATGGTGCGGGCCAGCGCCACGCTGCGCGGCGTCGCGGTCGCGCTGATGAGATCGCCAACGACATGCGCTGGCTGGCTTCCGGTCCGCGCTGCGGCCTCGGCGAGCTGCTGCTGCCGGAGAACGAACCCGGCTCCTCGATCATGCCCGGCACGGTCAACCCGACGCAGTGCGAGGCGATGGTGATGATCGCGATCCAGGTGATCGGCGAGGACACCGCGGTCGCCTTCGCCGGCAGCCAGGGCAATTTCGAGCTGAATGCGATGCGGCCGATCATCGTCAACAATTTCCTGCACTCGGCCCGCATCCTGGCCGACGGCAGCGAGAAGTTCCGCCTGTACTCGGTCGAGGGCACCAGGCTCAACGAGAAGCGGATCGCCCAGTACGTCGCGGAGTCGGTGATGCTGGTGACGGCGCTCAGCCCGGTGATCGGCTACGACAAGGCGTCCGCCATGGCGCACAAGGCGATGGACGAGGACCTCACGCTCCGTCAGGCTGCGTTGCAGTCCGGCGACGTCAGCGAGCGGCAGTTCGACGAGGTGGTGGACCCGCGCGTCATGGTCGGGAGCGGCCTCGCGGGGGCCTGAGCACGTCGCCGGAGGCTTCCATCCCAGGAAAGGCGTGTGTCCCATGAGCAAGTCGAACGTGGCCGACCTGATCATCCAGGCGCTGCATCAGGTGGGCGTCGGACGGATCTACGGCGTCGTCGGCGACAGCCTCAACGCCCTGACGGAGTCGCTGCGCAAGCATGGCGGGATCGACTGGATCCATACCCGCAACGAGGAGGCCGCGGCGTTCGCCGCCGGCGGCGAGGCGCACCTCACCGGCAGCCTCGCGGTCTGCGCCGGCAGCTGCGGGCCGGGCAACCTGCACCTGATCAACGGCCTGTTCGACTGCCACCGCTCGCGCGTCCCGGTGCTCGCCATCGCCGCCCAGATCCCGAGTGCCGAGATCGGGCGAAGCTACTTCCAGGAGACCCACCCGCAGAACCTGTTCCAGGAATGCAGCCATTTCTGCGAGCTGGTCTCGAGCCCCGAGCAGCTCCCCGGGGTGCTGGAGACGGCGATCCGCGTCGCCGTCGCCGAGCGCGGCGTCTCCGTGCTGGTGGTGCCGGGCGATGTCGGGCTGATGACCGTGCCCGATGCCGCGAGGCTGTCGCCCGCGCTGCTGCCCGCACCGGCGGTGGCGCGGCCGCCGGACGCCGAGCTGGACACGCTGGCCGGGATGCTGAACGGATCGTCGCGGGTGACGCTGCTGTGCGGCCGCGGCTGCTACGGCCAGCACGCGGCCCTGCTCCGCCTCGCCGACAGGCTGAAGTCGCCGATCGTGCACGCGCTGGGCGGCAAGGAGGGCGTCGAGCACGACAACCCCTTCGACGTCGGCATGACCGGGCTGATCGGGTTCAGCTCCGGGTACCGCGCGATGATGGAGTGCGACATGCTGCTGATGCTGGGGACCGACTTCCCCTACCGGCAGTTCTACCCGACCAAGGCGCGGATCGCCCAGCTCGACCTGCGCGCCTCAAGTCTCGGCAGGCGCTGCCGCCTCGATCTCGGCCTGCTCGGCGATGTCGGCGCCACCATCGAGGCGCTGCTGCCGCGCCTGCACCCCAGGACCGACCGGGCGCACCTCGATGACAGCCTCGCGCACTACGCGCGTGCCCGTGAGGGCCTGGACGAGCTGGCCGCCGGACGGCCGGGCCACAAGCCGATCCACCCGCAGTTCCTCGCCAGGACGCTGAGCGAGATGGCGTCCGACGACGCCGTATTCACCTGCGACGTCGGCACGCCGACGATCTGGGCCGCGCGCTACCTGAAGCTCAACGGCAGGCGACGCCTGATCGGCTCGTTCAACCACGGCTCGATGGCCAACGCGATGCCGCAGGCGATCGGGGCGCAGGCGACCTACCTGAACCGCCAGGTGATCTCGCTGTCCGGCGACGGCGGTTTCGCGATGCTGATGGGCGACCTGCTGACCCTGGTGCAGCACAGGCTCCCGGCCAAGATCGTGGTGTTCAACAACTCGACGCTCGGCTTCGTCGAGATGGAGATGAAGGCGGCCGGGTTCCTCGATACCGGCGTCGCCCTGGTCAATCCGGACTTCGCCGCACTGGCCGCCGCCGCCGGGCTGTTCGCCAGGCGCGTCGACGATCCGGGCGACCTCGCCGACGCGGTGCGCGCCATGCTCGCCCATGACGGACCCGCCCTGCTCGACGTGGTGACCGCCAAGCAGGAGCTGGCGATGCCGCCCCGCATCGGCGTCGAGCAGATGGCCGGCTTCTCGCTCTGGGTCGCCAAGGCGGTGCTGAACGGTCGCGGCAACGAGGTGATCGATCTCGCCCGCACCAACCTGTCGCATTGATCCGCTCGCCAAGCAGAGCGCTGGAAGGCCAACATGCGGATCGGACTGTTCATCCCCTGCTACGTCGATGCGTTCCATCCGGAGGTCGGCATCGCCACGCTGGAGCTGCTGGAGCGGCTCGGTCTCGACGTCGAGTATCCGCCCGATCAGACCTGCTGCGGCCAGCCGATGACCAACACCGGCTGCCACGCGGAATCAGCCGCCACCGAGGCGCTGTTCGTGCGGAACTTCGCCGGCTACGACTACGTCGTCTGCCCGTCCGGCAGCTGCGCCCACCAGGTGCGCTTCAACCTGGACGCCATCGAGCAGACCGACGCGGTGCAGCAGGTACGCGCCAGGACCTTCGAGCTGGTCGAGTTCCTGCACGACATCCTCCATGTCGATGCGTTCCCCTGGGCCGAGTTCCCGCACAAGGTGGCGCTGCACCATAACTGCAACGCGCTGCGCGGCATCAACATCGCCAGCATGTCCGAGCTCCGCGGCGCCCCGTTCTCCAAGCCGAAGGACCTGCTCGGCAAGGTGGCCGGCATCCAGTTCGTCGAGCTCGCCCGTCCCGACGAGTGCTGCGGCTTCGGCGGCACCTTCTGCGTGTTCGAGGAGGGCGTCTCGGCCAAGATGGGCCACGACAAGGTGCTCGACGAGCACCGGTCCGGTGCCGAGTACGTCGCCTCCTCGGACAGCTCCTGCATGCTGCACCAGCAGGGCTGCGCCGAGCGCGCCGGCCTGCCGGTGCGTTACATCCATATCGCGCAGATCCTGAACGGAGCCCGTGCTTGAGCAAGAACCAGGGCTTGAGCAAGAACCAGGGCTTGAGCGAGAACCCGATGCTGCACGAGGAGCTGGTTAATCGCGGCCCGACCGAGGGCGCGACGCGCGACGGGGTGCGGCTGAGCCATGCCGAGGGCACGACCAGGCCGCTGCGCTCGAAGACGCCGGAGCCGCAGCCGCGCGGTGCGCGCATACGCGGCGACCGGCCGGTGGACCAGTCGGAGGCGGCGGACCGCTTCATCGCCGCCACCGAGCACGAGAAGATGCATGACGAGCGGCTGTGGGACCTGCGGCAGAAGCGCGACCGCGAGATGCACGGCGTCGAGGAGTGGGAGCAGCTGCGCGAGCTCGCGTCGGCGATCAAGGAGCACGCGCTCACCCATCTCGACCATTATCTCGAGCAGTTCGAGGCCCGCGCCAAGTCCCGCGGTATCCACGTGCACTGGGCGCGCGACGCCGCGGAGCACAACCGGATCGTGCTCTCCATCCTGCGCGACCACGACGCGCGTCGGCTGATCAAGAGCAAGTCGATGCTGACCGAGGAGTGCGGCCTGCGCGAGTTCCTCGGCGAGCACGATGTTGAGGTGATCGAGACCGACCTCGGCGAGCGCATCCAGCAGCTCGACGGCGAGGCGCCGAGCCACGTCGTGGTGCCGGCGGTGCACAAGCTGCGCTCCGACGTCGCGCGTGTGTTCGCCGACACGCTGGGCTCGGATCCCGACAGCGACGACGTGCACTACCTCGCAAGGACGCAGCGCGACGCCACCCGGCCGATGATCCTGTCGGCCGATGCCGGCATGACCGGCGCCAACTTCGCAGTCGCCGAGACCGGCAGCTTCGTGGTCTGCACCAACGAGGGCAACGCCGACCTGTCGGCCAACACGCCGCCGCTGCATATCGCCTCGATCGGCATCGAGAAGGTGATCCCCCGCCTCGACGACCTCGCGGTGATGGTGCGGCTGCTGTCGCGCAGCGCACTGGGCTCGCCGATCACGCAGTACACCTCGCACTTCCGCGGGCCGCGCGCCGGCGGCGAGATGCACGTGGTGCTGGTCGATAACGGCCGCTCCGAGCGGCTCGGCATGGAGAAGTTCTGGACCTCGCTGAAATGCATACGCTGCGGCGCCTGCATGAACACCTGTCCGGTGTTCCGGCGCAGCGGCGGGCTGAGCTACGGCGCCACCTATGCCGGGCCGATCGGGCTGATCATCAACCCGACCTTCAACGCGCACAAATACAGCAAGCTGCCCTTCTCCTCGACGCTGAACGGCAGCTGCACCAACGTCTGCCCGGTCAAGATCAACATCCACACCCAGATCGCCGACTGGCGCCGGGTGATGGCCGAGACGCACGAGCTGCCGCGGATGAAGAAGGCGATGATGCAGGCGGCCGGCGCGCTGCTGGCGAGCCCCAGGCTGTATCGGGCGGCACTGCCGCTCGCCGACAGCGCGCTGCGCCACCTGCCGCGCTTCGTGCTGCATAACCGGTTCAACAGCTGGAGCCGCGGCCGGGAGATGCCGCATGCGCCGGGCCAGACCTTCCACCAGTGGTACCAGGCCAACCGCGGCAAGCCGCGATGAGCGGCCGCGAGGCGATCCTGGCGGCGGTGCGCGCCCACCGGCCGGCGCTCGATCGGCCGTTGCCGGCGGTGCCGGGCTTCGACGACCCTCCGCCGCCGGACCTGCTGACCGCCTTCGCGCGCGCGCTCGAGCGCATGGGCGGCGAGATCCTGTCCGCCCCTGAGGGCGACCGGGGGGCCGCTCCGCTCGCGTTGCTGCGCGCCCGCATCGCCGGTGCCCGCATCGGCTGTTCCAACGTGCCCGAGTGCG
>CAXTOE010000038.1:8167-13027 GCA_964245685.1 uncultured Acetobacteraceae bacterium
CACCTCGTGGTGCTGCTCGACCCCGCCGACATCGTCGCAGACATCCACGCCGCCTACGCCCGCCCGGAGTTTCCCCAGGCGCGATACCTGGTGTTCCACACCGGACCGTCGGCAACGGCGGACATCGAGGGCGTGCTGATCCACGGTGCCCAGGGAGTGCGTTCTCTGGCCGTGCTCGTCCTGCCGCGACGCTGAGCCCGAGGCCACGCGTTGACGACGGATCGTCGCTCCCTGGCGGTGGGCCTGATCCTGGCACTCGCCGGCGGATACGCCGATGCAGGCAGCTACCTGCTGTCCGGCAGCTTCACCGGGCATGTCACCGGCAACTCCACCCTGCTGGCGATCGCGATCGTCGGGCGTCACGGCGCGCAGGCATTCTCCTGCCTGCTGGCGGTGATCTGCTTCCTGATCGGCACCGCGATCGGTTCGGTCTGGCCGCGGGCGAGCGGAAGCGCCTCGTGCCGCCGGCTGGCGGCCCCGCTGGCGGCGGAGATCGCGCTGATCGCGGCCGGCATGTTTGTGACGAGGATACACCCGCCGTTCGGCCACGGGGCGTTCCTCGGCTGCGTGTGCCTGGCGCTCGGCGTGCAGAACGGCATCCTGAGCAAGCTCGGGCCAGCCTCGGTGCATACCACCTTCATCACCGGCATGTTCACCTCGCTGGTCAGCGCCGCCACCGGCGAGGCGGCCGGTCCGAAGCGGCGGGTGCTGGCCGCGATCGTCGGCGGCTTCCTCTGCGGCGCGTTGTGCGGCGCCCTCGTGGTCACGCGCGCCGGCGTCGCGGGCTTCGACGGCGTGCTGCTGCTGCTGGCGCTCGCCTGGCTCGTCTGCGTCAGCGCGCCGCATGGCAGGCAAGGGCTTCGCCCTTGACCCGCTGGGGCCAACGGCCCCAGACCTCTGTACAGCCATGAAGCCTGAGCCGACCAGGAGCGTGTATCGCATCGCCGCCATCCCGGGGGACGGGATCGGCAAGGAGGTGCTGCCGGAGGGCGTGCGGGTCCTGGAGGCCGCGGCGTCGCGCTACGGCTTCGACCTCGAGATCGATTGGTTCGACTTCGCCAGCTGCGACTACTACCTCGCGCACGGGCGGATGATGCCCGAGGATTGGAAGCAGCGGATCGGCGGTCACGACGCGATCTTCTTCGGCGCCGTCGGCTGGCCGGACAAGGTGCCGGACCACGTCTCGCTGTGGGGCTCGCTGCTGCCGATGCGTCGCGAGTTCGACCAGTACGCCAACGTCCGGCCGGTGCGGCTGATGCCGGGCGTCACCTCGCCCCTGGCCGGCCGCAGGCACGGCGACATCGACTTCGTGGTCGTGCGCGAGAACACCGAGGGCGAATACTCCTCGGTCGGCGGCCGCATGTTCGCCGGCACCGAGCGCGAGTTCGTCGTCCAGGAGACGGTCATGACGCGCATCGGCGTCGACCGTATCCTGCGCTACGCCTTCGAGATGGCGTCGTCGCGCGAGAAGAGGCACCTGACCTCGGCGACGAAGTCGAACGGCATCTCGATCACCATGCCGTACTGGGACGAGCGGGTCGCCGAGATGGCGAGGCACTACCCGTCGATCAGGCTCGACAGCTACCACATCGACATCCTGACCGCGCACTTCGTCGCCCATCCCGATCGCTTCGACGTCGTGGTCGCCTCCAACCTGTTCGGCGACATCCTGTCGGACCTCGGACCCGCCTGCACCGGCACGATCGGCATCGCGCCCGCCGGCAACATCAACCCCGCGCGGCGCTACCCGTCGCTGTTCGAGCCGGTGCACGGTTCGGCACCCGACATCGCGGGGCGCGGCATCGCCAACCCGATCGGCCAGATCTGGGCGGGTGCGATGATGCTCGAGCATCTGGGCCAGAGGCGGGCCGCCGCCGCCATCCTCGCGGCGATCGAGCGCGTGCTCGCAGAGCCGAAGCTGCGCACCGGTGACCTCGGCGGTCCGGCGGACACGCGAGCCTGCGGCGAGGCGGTCGCCGACGCGATCGAGGATCAGGCCGGCGGCGCGTCGTAGAGCGCGTAGGTCCCCTTGATCCGCGAGGCAACGTATTCGTGCGCGTTGATCGGCGCGTAGCGCTGCGGCCGGTCCGGCCGGATGCAGACCGGCAGCGTCTCCAGGGTCACGTCGTAATCGACGCCGTAGAAGAACGGCACCGAGGTGCGCTCGCGGCCGGACCGGTTGATCACGCGGTGCAGCGTGGAGGCGAACAGGTCGTTGGTCCAGCGTGCCATCATGTCGCCGATGTTGATCACGAAGGTGCCCGGCAGCGGCACCGCGGCGATCCAGTCGCCGCGCGCGTTGCGCACCTCCAGACCGCCGACATCGTCCTGGGCCAGGATGGTGAAGCATTCGTAGTCGGAGTGCGCGCCGATGCCGACGCTGGCGCGCGCCTGCTCCGGAGCCTGCCGCGCCGGCTGCGGCGGGTAGTGCAGCACCCGCATGAAGCTGCCGGGCCGGTCGAGCATCGGGTCGAACGCGGTCTCCGGCAGGCCGAGTGCCAGCGCGAAGCCGCCGAACAGGCGCCGTCCGAGCGCCAGCATCGCGGCGTAGTAGCCTTCCAGCGCCTCGCGGAACCCGGCCGGCGCGTCCTCCGGCCAGGCGTTCGGCCCGGACAGCCAGCAGCCGCGCAGCACCTCCGGATCGTCCGCCGGCACGTCGTGGCTGAGGTCGAAGGCCTCGTGCAGGTCGGGGGTGCCCTGGGCGTCGGTCTGTTCCTCCTCCATCCCGCTGTAGCCGCGATGATGCGCCGAGCGGGAGATGTGGGTGCGCATCTTGCTCTCGAGCGGGAGCGCGAAGTAGGCGCGTGCGGCGGCGAAGCAGTCGTCGATGATCTCCTGCGGCACGCCGTGGTTGCGCAGGTAGAAGAAGCCGATGCGCGTGCAGATCTGTCGCAGCTCCGAGGCGGCGGCGGCGCGTGTCGCCGGGTCGCTGCTCGCGATCGAGGCGAAGTCGATCACCGGGATGGCGTCGAAATCCGCATCCGCCTGGGCGATGTCCATGGCGCGTGCCTCTCCTGACTGCTCATTGGCAGGCCGGAGCAAGAGCCGTGCCGGAACCGGCGTCGCGGCAGTTGCCGGTGGCGTGCGTCTTGCTAGCATCCGGCGACAGCCGGGAGAGCTTCGATGCAGCATGCCACGCGTCGGCATTTGATGACCCTGCTGGGCGCGGCCTTGCCCGCTTCGCTGTCGGCCTCCCTGCTCGGCGGCCGCGCCCGTGCCGCCGACACGCTGCCGGCGGTCGCGGAGAAGGATGCGGTGATCGCGTTCGGCCATATCGGCCCGATCTCCGATGGCGGCTGGACCTTCACCCACCATCGTGGCCTGCTTGCGGTGAAGGCGGCCTATCCGGCGGCGAAGTACCTGGAGGTGGAGACCATCCCGGTCTCCGCGGACGCCTCCCGCACCTTCCGCCAGTTCGTCGAGAACGGCGCCAACATCGTGTTCGTGACCTCCGAGTACGGCGACCTGCTCGGCTCGGTGGCCGAGGATGCGACGGACGTCGCGTTCCTCGAGTGCGACGGCCACGCGGCCACCGCGAACCTGAGCTCGTACTATGTCGAGCACTGGATGATCAGCTACGTGCTCGGCATCGCGGCAGGCCAGCTCAGCCGGTCCGGCCGGCTCGGGTTCGTCGGCTCGCTGCCGGTGCCGGCGGTGTACAGCTGCGCCAACGCCTTCCTGCTCGGCGCCCGCAGCACAGCACCGAAGGCGGCGATCCAGGTGATCCTGATCAATTCCTGGTTCGATCCGCAGGCGGCGTCGCAGGCGGCTTCGGCGCTGGTGCAGAACGGCGTCGACCTGATCTACACCAACCTCGACGACGCCTCGGTGCTGACGGTGGCGGAGAAGGCCGGCATACGTGCCGTCACCTGGAACACCGACATGCGCGCCCTGGGGCCGAACGCCTATATCAGCTCGGTACTGCTGGACTGGAACGGCTTCTACCTCGGCGAGGTCGGGCGTCGCCTGGCCGGCCGATGGAGCGGCGGCGCCAGGACGCTGCTCCCGATGGGCCACGGGGTGGACCGCGATGCCTGGGGCGCCAAGGTGCCGGCTTCGGTCGCGGCGAGTGCGGACGCGATGCGCAGCCGGATCATCAGCCAGGGCTACAACCCGTTCGTCGGCGAGCTGCGCGACGCCGCCGGGCGGGTGCGCGTCCGCGCCGGGGAGACCATGAGCAGGTCCGCACTCGAAGGGTGGGACTGGCCGATCGAGGGCGTCAGCGGCCTGAAGCTGAGCTGAGCCGTCCGTGCCGCTGGTCTCGCTGCGCGGCATCACCAAGTCGTTCTACGGCGTGCTGGCCAATGACGACGTGGATTTCGACCTCGCCGGCGGCGAGATCCACGCGCTGCTCGGCGAGAACGGTGCCGGCAAGTCGACCCTGATGAACGTGCTCACCGGGCTCTACCAGCCCGACGCCGGCGCGATCTTCATCGAGGGCAGCCGGCGCCGGCTGGACGGGCCGGCCGCCGCGATCGCCACCGGGATCGGCATGGTGCACCAGCATTTCAAGCTGGTGCAGGCCTTCACGGTGGCCGAGAACATCCATCTCGGCTGGGCCGAGACGCCGCGTCGCGCCTCCGCCGCGGTGCTGGAAGCGCGCAGCGCGGCACTCTCGGCGCGCTTCGGCCTGGCGGTGGCGCCGGGTGCGCGGGTGCGCGACATCTCGGCGGGCGAGCAGCAGCGCGTCGAGATCCTGCGCGTGCTGGCGCGCGGCGCCCGCGTGCTGATCCTCGACGAGCCGACGGCGGTGCTGACGCCTCAGGAGGTGCGCGCGCTGTTCGAGGCGTTGTGCGCCTTCCGCGCCCTGGGCAACGCGGTGATCCTGACCAGCCACAAGCTGGGCGAGGTGCTGGAGAT
>CAXTOE010000039.1:0-2392 GCA_964245685.1 uncultured Acetobacteraceae bacterium
CGATCAGCGTGTGCATCGCGATCACGCTGACCGACCTGCTCAAGGTGTGGTTCGGCCGCATCCCGCCGATCCGCTGGTACGACCAGCAGTGGCGCAACTTCTACGCCTACCTCTCCGGCTCCTTCCCGTCCGGCCACATGACGGCGATGGGTGCGATCGGCCCGTTCCTGTGGGCGCGGTCGCGTTGGCTGATGCTGCCGCTGTTCGCCGCCGGCCTCGCCGCCTGCTACGGGCTGGTGACCCAGCAGGCGCATTTCGTGTCCGACCTGTTCGGCGGCCTGCTGGTGGGCGGCTCCGTCGGCTACGCCGTCCTGTGCGCCGACGCGCGCGGTTGAGCCCGATGCCCCACGCTGCGGCGGAGCGGCGCGCCGGCGCATGAACCAGGTCGACGCGATCGTCATCGGCGCCGGTGCCGTCGGCCTGGCCGCGGCACGTGCGCTCGCGCGCAGCGGGCGCGAGACGCTGGTGGTCGAGCGCGAGCTGTCGTTCGGCACCGCCTCGTCGTCGCGCAACAGCGAGGTGATCCATGCCGGGATCTACTATCCTGCCGGCTCCGCCAAGGCGCGGCTCTGCGTCGCCGGCCGCCACCTGCTCTACGAGTTCCTCCAGGAGCACGGCGTCGCGCATCGGCGCTGCGGCAAGCTGCTGGTCGCCGACGGCGCGCAGGACGAGGCGCTGCTGGACAGGGTCGCGGCCCACGCGGCGGCGAACGGCGTCGGCGACCTGCGCAAGCTGGACGCGGCCGCGGCGCGCGAGCTGGAGCCGGAGCTGCGCTGCAGCGCGGCCTACCTGTCGCCCTCGACCGGTATCCTGGACAGCCACGGCTACATGCTGGCCCTGATCGGCGATCTCGAGCGCGACGGCGGCATGATCGCCTACGCGACCCCGGTCGAGCACTGGCACGCCGAGCCGGACGGGATCGTGCTGCACACCGGCGGCCAGGATCCCACGGTCGTCAAGGCCGGCGTGGTGGTGAACGCCGCCGGGCACGGTGCGCCGCCCCTTGTCGCGGGTCTCGCCGGCTATCCGCCCGACCGACCGGTGGCGCAGCATTTCGCCAAGGGGAGCTACTTCTCGCTGCAGGGCCGCGCACCGTTCTCGCGCCTGGTCTACCCGGCACCCGGGGCGGCGAGCCTCGGCGTCCACGCCACCATCGACCTCGCCGGACGCATGCGATTCGGTCCGGACATCGAATGGGTCGCCGACGAGCATCAGCTCTCGGTCGATCCGGGACGTGCCGCGGTGTTCTATGAGGCGATCCGCCGCTATTGGCCCGCACTGCCCGACGCGGCGCTGGTGCCGGACTATGCCGGCATACGACCCAAGATCCACGGGCCGAACCAGCCGATGCCCGACTTCCGCATCGAGGGTCCCGACGATCACGGCATCACGGGCCTGATCAACCTGCTGGGAATCGAGAGCCCGGGATTGACGGCGAGTCTGGCGATCGCCGACGAGTTGATGGGCAAGATACACTGAAGCAGCTTCCGGCGGCTCGGGCGTGATCAAGTCCTGGGCGCGACGCTTCCAAGTGGACGCCGGTTTATATTGATTATTTTTTGACGACGGGCCGGATCTTCAGCCCTGTAGAGATCCGCGACCATCTGGATGTCGATGCATGAAGACCAGTTCCGCCATGTTGAGCGCGACCGCCGGCACGTCGAAGCCGCGGTCCCGGGCGGTGGCGTCGGATCGGGTACGGATCTGGCTGGACCTCCTGCTCGGCCTGATCGTCATCCTGCCGTTCGGGGCCACCAGCGTCCTGCCGCTGCTGGACTATCCCAATCACCTGGCACGCATGGGCATCCTCGCCGCGCACGGCAGCGACCCTGCCTTCAACGCCATGTATCGCGTGCACTGGGCGTTCTTCCCGAACCTGGCGATGGACCTCATCGTCCCGCAGCTAGCCCAGCTCCTGCCGCTCGGCGCCGCCGGCAGCCTGTTCGCCGCCGCGGCCGCGCTGCTGTGCGTCTCGGGGACGATCGCGCTGCACCGCGCCCTGTTCCGCCCCTCGCTCTGGCCCCCCGCCCTTTGGCCATACGTCAGCGCGCTGACCGCGTACAACTTCGTCCTGACCAACGGCTTCCTCAACTACCTGTTCGGGCTGGGCGTGGCACTCTGGGCCACCGCGGGCTGGATCAGGCTGACGTCGCGCAGCCTGGCGATCCGCGCCGGCTTCGCCCTGCTCGCCGGCCTCGCCTGCCTGCTCTGCCACATCTTCGCGTTCGCGATCCTGATACTGCTCTGCGGCTCGGTCGAGCTGGTCCGGCTGTGGCGGGTGCTGCACGAGGCCGGCGAGCCGCGTTGGCGCACCCTTCCGGCGCAGCTGGTGCCTGGCGCCCTGTCGCTGCTGGCCGCAACGGTGCTGCCGTTCCTGACCTACAAGCTGCTC
>CAXTOE010000039.1:2402-12930 GCA_964245685.1 uncultured Acetobacteraceae bacterium
GGCCCTCGAACACCTATTCCAGCCCGGACCAGGGCCGGCTGTTCCTGGAGCAGCTCGCGCATAACGGGTTCCTCGCCGAGCCGAAGATGCGGCTGCTCTGGCTGATCGGCACCGTCGGGGCGCCGAACCGCGAGCTCGACCTGATCTCGGCCGCGGTGCTGGCGGCGATCCCGCTGCTGGCGCTCGTCCGCCGCTCGCTCTCCCTCAGGCCGGAGCCGCTGCTCGCTGCCGCCATCCTGCTCGTCGCCTTCCTGGTGCTGCCGAGCACGGCGATCGATAACGGCATGGTCTACCCGCGCCTGGCGTTGCCCGTGGTGCTGCTGTGCATCGCCGGCATCCGGCCGTCTCTGCCGCCTCGCATCGCCGCCGCGGCCGCCGCATTGGTGCTCGTCCTGACGCTGTTCCACGCCGCCGGCACCGCCGCGGTGTGGAGCCGCCAGCAGCCGGTGCTGCAGGATCTGCGCTCGGTGACCCGCGAGGTTGCACCCTGCAGCCGCGTGCTGGCGACGCGCGATGGCGGCAATGCCTGGATGGTCGAGCGCGACGAGCCCGCCGTCTCGCGCATCTTCTACAACGGCGTCGCCTACGCCAACCTTCCCGCCTGGGTGATGATGGAGCGGCGCGCCTACTGGCCGATGATCTTCGCCCAGACCGGCAAGCAGCCGCTGGAGGTGCGGCCGCCCTTCGACCGGATGCAGCAGAACGACGGCTACCTGCCGCTGACGCAGCAGCTCAGGCTCCGACCGGGCGGCGCCGCCGTCGCCGGCAGCAATCGCTGGCCGTCGCAGCTGACGGATTGGCGCCACCGCTACGACTACGTGCTCATCCTGCACCAGCATCCCGATACCGCGCTGCCGGCCGAGCTGCAGCTGCGGGCGCGCAGCGGTTTCGCCGCGCTGTATCGGGTCACGACGGCGACCCCGCACGCGGCCTGCGGCGGCTGAGGCGGCCGCGTGCTGTCATAACATTTTGACGGCGCACGGTTGCTGAACCGCGCGGAGATCGTCCACACTCTGCCGGCACGGCGACCGGGGCCTGCCTCGGGACGCGGGGCCCATGCCTCGCGTCCTGGTGGAGTGCCGCGTTGTCCTCACCCACGGCCTACCTGCGCACCCATCAGGCCCAGCTCGCCGCGATCGTCAGTGCCATCGCCTCGGGCGAGGCGTCCGGCGTCGCCGACATCCTGGCTGCCGTCACGCCGGGCGGCGGCAAGTCGCTGCTGCCGGTGATCGCGGCGGCGTGGCTGATCGAGGCGGGCATCATCGACCGCGTCTGCTGGGTGGTGCCGCGCGACAGCCTGCGCCTGCAGGCGGAGGAGGCGTTCACCGACGGGCTGTGGCGCGCCCGCCTCGGTCATGCCTGCGCGGTGCGCGCCGCCGAGAACGCCGCCGATCCGAGCCGCGGCCTCGCCGGCTACGTCACCACCTACCAGGGCATCGCCGCGGCACCGTCCCTGCACCTCGCCGAGTTCCGGCGCGCCCGCTACCTGCTGGTGATCGACGAGATGCATCACCTGCCGGCGCTGTCGGAGGCGGCGGGCAAGACGGCGGGCGAGAGCGAGGCTGGAAGTGGGCAGGACGAGGCCTCGAGCTGGAGCCGCGCGCTGCTGCCGCTGCTGGAGACCGCGCGCCTGCGCCTTCTGCTGTCCGGCACGCTGGAGCGCGCCGACGGACGCGGCATCCTCTGGCTGCCCTACCGGCGCGGACCGCGCAGCGCCACCCGTGAGGTCGATCTCGCGGCACCCGGCTGGGCGGTGGTGGGCTATAGCCGGGCGCAGGCGCTGGCCGATCGCGCGGTGCTGCCGGTGCTGTTCGGGGCGCTGGACGGCGAGGCGAGCTGGCTCGACGAGGCCGGCACGCCCTGCGGCCCGCACCGGCTGTTCAACCATTGGCCGACCGAGACCACGCGGCCGGCGCTGTTCACCGCACTGCGCACCGGCTTCGCCACCGAGATGCTGCGCCAGGCGTTCCGCGCCACCCGCTCGCTGCGCGCACGGCGCCGGCGGACGCGCGGGCTGGCCGCCGACGCGCCGGCGCGTGGCCTGGGCAAGCTGCTGGTGGTGGCGCCGGATCAGGCCGTGGCGCGCGGCTACCTGGAGCAGATCCAGGCCTGGGTGCCGCCGGCGCAGGCGGATACCGTGCGGTTGGCGACGTCGAGCGAGGCGGACGCCCATGAGAGCCTGGCCAGCTTCCGGCGGCAGGCCGAGCCGAGCGTGCTGGTGACGGTGGCGATGGCCTACGAGGGCCTGGACGCGCCGGAAGTCGCAGTGGTCGCGGCACTCACCCACATACGCAGCCGGCCGTGGCTGGAGCAGATGGTCGCGCGCGCGACGCGGGTGGACCCGAACGGCGGCGAATACGCGACGCAGCGCGCGCTGGTGTTCCATCCCGACGACCCGCTGTTCGCGCGCTTCCGCCTGCGCATGGAGACCGAGCAGGGCACGCTGGCGCGCCAGCCGAAGCCGGCGACGCGGCAGGGCACGCTGCCGATCTGGCTGCGCGAGCAGCTGGACGAGCAGGCGGGACGCGATGGGCTGGTGCCGCTGCAGAGCAATGCCCTGGCGCTGCGCTACGCGGTGCTGAAGCCGGGCCCGCACCTGGCGATGCAGCGTCCCGAACACGAGACGGCGCAGACCGAGCTGCTGGAGCCGCCCTCGCTGGTCGAGCGTCGCCGTCGCGCCCGCGTCGGCGAGCTGATCGCGATGCAGGCGGTCGAGGACGAGGCGGCGCTGCGAGCGCCGCGCGGGCAGGGGCTGTATCACGGCTACAACGCGGTGCTGAAGCGTGTGACCGGCCGCGGGCGCGCGGAGATGACGCTGGCGGAGCTGGAGGCGGCGATCGGCTGGCTGGAGCGGCATCGTCTCGCCGACCATGTCGGCCTGCTCGAGGGCGATCCCCGCTACGCCTGGACCGCGCGGCAGCGCGGCGAGTGGCGGCCGCCCATCGGGCCGGCGGACGGCCGGAAAGGCGGCCGGTCGCGCGCTCCGGCGGGATAGACCGCCGCGGAGCGATAAGCCGGTGCCTGTGGCTCAGGCGCCGCCGGCGCGGGCGTATTTCGTGTCCAGCGCGTCGATCGCATCCACGTTGGGTGCGGAGTGGCTGCGCGGGTCGAAGTGCTGTGCGAGCCAGGCGTTGACGATCGACTTGGCGAGCTCCGGGCCGATCACCCGCGCCCCCATGGTGATGATCTGGGCGTTGTTGCTCAGCGCCGCGCGCTCCGCCGAGTAGGTGTCGTGCGTGAGTGCCGCGCGTATGCCCGGGATCTTGTTGGCCGAGATGGAGACCCCGATGCCGGTGCCGCAGCACAGGATGGCGCGGTCGTAGGTGCCGGCCAGGATCCGGCTGGCGACGCGATCGGTCATCTGGGCGTAGTACTCGCCATCCTCGGTCTCCGGCTGCGACAGGTCGGTGACCTCGTGCTCGCCGCGACCCTTGAGATGCTCGCCGATCGCGCGGATCAGGGGTTCCCCGGCGCTGTCTCCGCCCAATGCGATACGCATGTCGATCCTCCTGGGGCGGGATCGATCGATCCCGGCTCCTCGGTTGAACAGGTGAGGTCCCAGCACTCCCGCCGTTAGTCTCCCCGCAGCCCATGCGCGACGGCGACGCCGGTCTCGTCGTCGAAGATATGGATCGCGTCGCGCGGGATTTTAAGCACCGCCCGGCTGCCGACCGAGGCCGCGACGTGCCGATCCGCGACCGCGATCAGGAAGCAGCCTTCCACGGCGATGCCGGCGTGGCTGTGGTCGCCCAGCCAGTGGTTCGACAGCACCTCGCCGCGTATTGCCGCGACACCCGGGGTGGTTGCGGTATCGCCTTCGCCCGCGAGCTGCACCCGGTGCGGCCGGATGCCCACGCGCAGCCGCGCGCGTTCGGCGAACTCGTCGGCCTGACAAGGAATGCGGAAGGCTGCGGCGCCGCCGTCGTCGAGCACGACGAGCTCGTCGCCGGCATGGCTGCGGTTCACCTCCGCCCGGTAGAGGTTCATCGGCGGCTCGCCGATGAAGGAGGCGACGAACAGGTTGGCGGGACGCTCGCGCAGCTCGTCGGGAGTGGCGAACTGCTGCAGCACGCCCTTGTCCATCACCGCGACCCGGTCCGACAGCGCCATCGCCTCGGTCTGGTCGTGGGTGACGATGACCGTGGTCATCTTCTGCAGCGTCATGTGGTCCTTGATCCGCGCGCGCAGCAGCGCCCGCAGCTGCGGCTCGAGCTGCGACATCGGCTCGTCCAGCAGGTAGGCAGACGCGTCGCGCACCAGAGCGCGCGCGAGGCTGACGCGCTGCTGCTGGCCGCCGGAGATCGAGGGCGGGTATTTCTCCAGCAGCGGACCGATCTCGAGCATGTCGGAGACCGCGTTGACGCGCCTGTCGATCTCGGCGCGCGGCGTGCGGCCGCGCAGCAGCGAGAAGGCGATGTTGTCGCGCACCTTCAGCGGCGGGTACAGCGCGTAGCCCTCGAACGCCATCGCGACGTTGCGCTCCGAGGGCTTCAGCCGGTTGATCACGGTCGAGCCGATGCGGATGCTGCCGCTGGTGACGCTCTCGAAGCCCGCAACCATGCGCAGCGTCGAGGTCTTGCCGCAGCCGGACGAGCCGAGCAGGGCGATGATCTCGCCGTCGCGTATCGCCATCGAGACCGCGTCGACCGAACGCTCCTTCGAACCGGGATAGACCTTGGAGACGTCATCGAGGGTGAGGGTGCTCATCGGACCGCCTCCATCTCCGGCAGACGCTCGCCGGAGCCGCTCTCGAAGAAATGGGCGCGGCCGATATCGAGGCTGGCCCAGGCGCGCTGGCGGCCGCGCGCCTCGCCGAACGCGCCCTGGGAGTTCGACAGCGTGCTCGATTGCGGCTGGCTGGCGAAGATCTCGGTGCCGTCCTCGGTGCGCAGCAGCATCACCTGTCGGTCGTTCAGCGGCGTGACCGCGTCGATCTCGACCGGCATCGCGCCGGGCTGCTGGTCGAGGCTGACCGCGACGTCCTCCGGTCGCACGCCGAGCATGCAGCCCGCACCCGGCAGCGTGCCCGGCGGGAGTGCGATGCGGTTGGCGGCGACGCGCAGCCCGTCCTCGCCGTCGCGCGACGCGGCGAGCAGGTTGATCGGCGGGTCGCCGAACAGCCGCGCGATGCGGCTGCTGGCGGGGCGATTATAGATCACCTCCGGAGTGCCGATCTGGGTGAAGCCGCCATCGGCCAGCACGGCGATGCGGTCGCCGAGCGCCATCGCCTCCTTGTAGTCCTGGGTGACGTAGATCACCGTGGTGTCGCGCGCGCGGAGCAGGCGCGGCAGCTCGAGGCGCATCTCGTAGCGCACCTTGGCGTCGACGTTGCGCAGCGGATCGTCGAGCAGCAGCACCGACGGCTTCGCCGCCAGCGCACGGGCCAGCGCGGTGCGCTGCTTCTGGCCGTTGGAGAGCGCCTTGGGCAGGTGCGTCAGCACGTGGTCGATACGCAGCATGCGCGCCGCATCGTGCACCTGCGTCTTCACCGCCGCCTCGCCCAGGCTGCGGCTGCGCAGCGGGCTCGCGATGTTCTCGAACGCGGTCATGTGCGGGTACAGCGCGAAGTTCTGGAACGCCATGCCGATGTCGCGCCGGTCCGGCTCGTCGTCGGTGATGTCGCGGCCCTCGATGAAGACGCGGCCCCCGTCGGGCGGCACCATGCCGGCGATCAGCCGCAGCAGCACCGTCTTGCCTGAACCGGACGGGCCGAACACCACCAGGAACTCGCCGCGACGCACCGAGAACGACAGGTCGTCGATGACGCTGACGCGCCGGTAGGATTTGCGCAGATGCTCGATGGCCAGGAATGACATGGCGGCTCCTCAGCCCTTGATCGCGCCGAGCGACAGGCCCTCGACCAGGTAGCGCTGGGTGAAGATGGCGAGCACCAGGGTCGGGATCACCGACAGCACCAGGGCCGCCGCGATCTGTCCATACTCGATGCCCGAGGCGGTGATGAAGGCGAGCGCGCCGACGGTGACCGGCTGCACCGCCGACGAGCCCAGGATCAGCGCGAAGATGAAGTTGTTCCACGCGAAGATGAACGATAGCAGCCCGGCGGCGGCGATGCCGGGGCGTGCCAGCGGGATCGAGATCTTGAAGAAGGTGGCGAGCCAGCTGTGTCCGTCGAGGCGGTAGGCGAGCTCGATGTCCTCCGAGACGTCCTCGAAATAGCCGCGCACGATCCACAGCACCAGCGGCAGCGTGATCAGCTGGTACACCCAGACCAGGCCGAAATAGGTGTCGTACAGCCCGAGCGTCTGGAAGTAGCCGAGCAGCGGCAGCAGCACCAGCAGGGGTGGAGCGAAGCGGAACGAGAGCAGCGTGAACGCCATGTCCTCGCCGCCGCGGAACTTGTAGCGGGCGAAGGCATACGCCGCCGGCACGCCCAGGATCAGCGAGACGATCACCGAGCAGACCGACAGGATCACGCTGTTCAGCAGGTTGTGCATGTAGTCGATCTGCACCTCGCCCGAGCTGGTCGAGAGGTGTCCGGAGATCAGGGCGATGTAGTTGCGCAGCGTCGGCGTGAAGAACGGCGAGGGTGGCGAACGCAGGATGTCGGTGTTGTGCATGAACGACATCAGGAACACCCAGAGCAGCGGGAACAGGAAGAACAGTCCCACCAGCACCATCAGCACGACGCGCAGGCTCGCGAACAGCTGGCTCTTCATCTGGCTCGCCCCCTCACGCCGCGCCGTGCGCGCGTTCGCGCAGGCGGGTCCAGTTCTTCATGAACACCGTGGTCAGCGCGTAGGTGATCGCCCACAGCACCATCAGGATCGCCGAGGAGCGGCCGATGTCGGTGAAGGTGAAGGCCTGCAGGTAGGCCTGCACCTGGAACACCAGCAGCGTGTCGCCCGGCCCACCCTGGGTCATCGCGTAGATGATGTCGAACTGCTGGATGCTGTCGAGCATGCGGAACAGGCTCGCGGTGAGCAGGTAGGGCAGCAGCATCGGCAGCAGGATGCGGAAGAATACGAAGCTGCCCGGCACGCCGTCGAGTTCGGCGGCCTCGAACGGCTGGCGCGGCAGGCCGCGCAGCCCTGCCAGCAGCAGGATGGCGATGAACGGCGTGTAGACCCACACATCCACCAGCACGACCGTGAACAGCGCGGTGTTGGGCGAGGCCCCCCAGCGGAAGTCGTGGAAGCCGATCAGCGAGATCAGGTACGACAGCACACCGAAGTTGGAGTTGGTCATCAGCTTCCACATCAGGGCGGCGATGGCGGGTGCCACCATCAGCGGCAGGATGAGGAGGATGGAGAGCAGGTTGGTGATCGCCGAGCGACGCCACAGCAGCAGCGCGATGCCGAGGCCGAGCAGCAGCTCGATGCCCACGGTGAGCACGGTGTAGGCCAGCGACACGTAGACCGTGTGCCAGAAGCTGGCGTTGCTGAACAGGTTGATGAAGTTGCCGAACCAGATGAAGCGGCGTCCGGCCGGGAAGGCGAGGTTGTAGCGCTCCAGCGAGTAGATCACCGCGGTGACGAACGGGATCAGGATGCCGATGCAGACCAGCAGTGCGGGCAGGCTGAGCAGGTAGGGCAGCACCCGCACCGACACCGTGAAGCGGCGGCGGTCCTGTGCTGCGGGATGGGTGGTGGCGTCCATCGTGGCGCGTGTTCCTTGGAGGGCGGAGGCGTCGCCTCAACCCGAATCCCGGTGGAGGCTGGCGCAGGCACGGCCACGGCCGGGCGCTGGGCGTCGCGCGACGCCCAGCGCCTCGTCCTAGTCCGTGATGCCGGCGTTGGAGAGCTGCGACTTGATGTCGTTGGCGAGCTGGTCGAGCCCGTCCTCGACCGAGACCTGGTTGGAGTACATCTTCTGCAGCGCCGCCGCCCAGTTGGTGGTGACGTTGAAGAACAGCGGCTGCGGCGTGAAGTAGATCTTCGCACCCGGCGACGAGGCCGCGAACTGGTCCAGGAACCCGGGATAGTCGTTCATGCGGGTTTTGAAGTCCTGGTTGTCCCACACCACCTGCCGCGTCGGGTCGATCAGGTTGGCCTTGGTGGCGCCGAGCGTCAGCTGCTGGGTGCTGGTGGCCCACTGCAGCAGCTTCCAGGCGGCCTGCTGCTTCTTCGAGTAGCTGCTCATCGCCAGCGACCAGATCCAAACGTTCGGCGTCGGGCGGCTCGCCTCGGGGTTGGGCGTGAAGGCGTGGTAGACGATGTTGCCGGCTTCCTTGGTACCCTTCTCCTGGAAATATGCCGCGCTGTCGGCGTCGTAGACCATCGCCGCGGTGCCGCCGCCGAGATCGTTGGCGACCTCGTACCAGGTGTAGGTGGTCCAGTTCTTCGGGCCGCCCTTCTGCAGCATCTCGACCCAGAGCTTGGTGAACTTCTTCGCCTGCGGGCTGTTCATCGCCGGCACCAGCTTGCCGCCGCTGGTATCGAAATCCTTGGCACCGTAGTTGGTGTAGGCGGACAGGAACCCGGCATGGATGGTCGCCCAGGAGCGGCTGCCGCGCGCGCTGATGCCGTAGGTGCCGGGCACGTCCTTGGAGATCTTGGCCGCCTTCTCGATCAGGTCGGGCAGGTTCTTCGGCGGCTCGACGTGCGCCGCATCGAGGATGCGCTTGTTGTAGGCGACCGAATTCAGCTCCCACGCCCAGGGCAGCGCCCACTGCTTGGCGTTGGCGCTGCCGAGCGCCTGGCCCGGCACGCCGCTCCAGGAGGTGGCGGCGCGCAGGTTGGGCAGAATGCCATCCCAGTCGTAGTCCGCCGAGGTCTCCGACGGATCGTGGATGAACTTGTTCAGATCCACCAGCCAGCCGGCCGGGCCATACTGCCAGGTCTGGTAGGCGCCGGTCATGAACAGGTCGTAGGCGGTGGAGTGGCTGGACAGCGCCGCGGTGACCTTGTCGAAATAGACGTCCTCGGGGAACACGTCGTAGGTGACGTCGATCCCGGTGAGCGTCTTGAAGTTGTCGATGTTGTGCAGCATCGCGTCGGTGTAGGGATGCTTGTTGAGCAGCAGCTTGATCGACTGCCCCTTCTGCGCCTGCCAGTCGTAGGAGCTGGCGGCCAGTGCCGAGGACTGCATGCGGTTGAGCAGCGCCGTCGCCGCCGCGGCGCCGAGCCCGTACTGGCCGGCACGCGTGATCAGCTCGCGCCGGCTCATGCCGCCGTCCCTGAACACGCTCAGTGTATCCTTGATCTTGTCGGCCATGTCTCGTTCCCTGAGGTTTCGTTGCGTCGGCGCTAATTCGATACGGAGCCGATCAGGACGGAATTAGCACGATCTTGATTGAGCCGTCGCCTTTCTTCATCAGCTCGAAGCCGTGCTGGAACTCGCTGAGCGGCAGGGTGTGGGTGACGACGCCGTCGGTCGGCAGGCGGCCGTCGCCGATCGCGGCGATGGTGAGCGGATAGCAGTACGGCCCGAGATGGGCGCCGTACAGGTCGAGCTGCTTGCGGTCGCTGATGATCGACCAGTCAGCGGTGACCTCGTGGCCGAACACCGAGAACTCGACGAAGCGGCCGAGCTTGCGGATCATGTTCAGTCCCTGGGTGACGCTGGATTCGTGACCGGTCGCCTCGATGTAGACGTCGCAGCCATAGCCGTCGGTGAGATCCTTCACCGCACGCACCACGTCCTCCTTGAACGGGTTCATGACGATGTCGGCGCCGAACTTCTTCGCCAGCTCGAGCCGGTCCTGCTTGCCGTCGAGCACGATCAGCTTCGAGGGGTTCTTCAGCCGCGCCGCACCCACCATGCCCAGGCCGAGCGGCCCGGCGCCGGACAGCACCACCACGTCGTCGAGCTGGATCAGTCCTCGATTCACCGCGTGCACCGAGCAGGCATAGGGCTCGACCAGCACCGCGCGCTCCATCGGGATGTTGTCGGGCACCTTGTGGGTGCGGCTCTCCTTGGGGAAGCGCATGTACTTGGCCATGCCGCCGTTGACGTTGTTCTGAAAGCCGTAGACGTCGTGGCGCTCGCACATCCAGTACTCGCCGCGCGAGCAGTAGCGGCAATGCTCGCAGGGCACGATCTGCTCGGAGATCAGCCGTTCGCCGAGCTTGTACTGGCCCTTCGCGGCGACGTTGGCGCCGAGCTCGACGGCGCGGCCGATGAACTCGTGGCCCGGGATCATCGGCGCCTTGACGTAGCGCGGCTGGCCCTTGTTGTCGCCCCAGAACGACGGCGCGCCCTGGAAGGTCTTGATGTCGCTGGCGCAGATGCCACAGGCCTCGACCTCGATGATGATGTCGTCGGGGCCGGCACGCGGCACGTCGACCTCCTCGAGCCGGTAATCGCCGGGCTCGTAGGCCACGACGGCGGTCATGCGCCGGGGCAGGTCGACAACGCCGGCCTTGGTGGTGTCGTTCAGGGTATCCATCGTGGTGCTCCTCTCGCAGGGTCGCGGCCGAGAACGGGTGGTAAAGGATCAGGCGGTCTCGAGGCGTGACCGCAGCCCGTCGGCCAGCGCCCTCAGGATCAGCTCGCACGAGCAGGCGCCGGCATCCAGCGTGCCGCGCGAGCGCTCGACCTCCAGCACCTCCAGCACGTCCTCGGCGGT
>CAXTOE010000040.1:0-2446 GCA_964245685.1 uncultured Acetobacteraceae bacterium
CGAGCGGCCTGTGCCTCGATCCGGCGACGCACGTGCTCAGTGCCGCCCCCTGCGCCGCCGGCACGCTGCGCGCCGCCGACGCGCTCGCCCTGCCCGGCCTCTATGACGGCACCATCGACGCCTTCTCGATGCGCGACTACGTCCCGACCCCGTCCGACGCCTCCGGACACGACCACTTCTTCCGTGCCTTCGCCAAGTTCGACCTCGCCGGCCGCGACCATGCCGGCGAGATGCTGGCCGAGGCCGCCAACCGCGCCGCCGGCGACCACGTGCTCTACCTGGAGCTGATGCACTACCCGCTGGTGCGCGAGTCGGCAGGCCTCGGTCTCGCCCATCCCTGGCACGGCGAGGATTTCGCGCGCGACCTCGCGGAGATCCGGCCGGGCCTCGCGGCACTGGTCGCGCAGGCCAGAACCCGCACCGACCTCGCCGAAGCCAGGATGCGCCAGGTGCTCGGATGCGGCACGCCGCACGCCCAACCTGGCTGCGGCGTCAAGATCCGCTACCTGACCCAGCTGATACGCATCCTGCCGCCGCAGGCGGTGTTCGCGCAGATGGCGTACAGCTACGCGCTGGTCGATGCCGACCCGCGCTTCGTCGGCGTCAACATCGTGGCGCCCGAGGACGATCCGGTGGCGCTGCGCGATTACGACCTGCACATGCGCGCCTTCCGCTACCTCTCCTCGCGCGATCCCGCGGTCAAGCTGACCTTGCATGCCGGCGAGCTGACCGAAGGGCTGGTGCCGCCGGAGGAGCTGCACTTCCATATCCGCGATGCGGTCGAGATCGCCGGCGCCAGGCGGATCGGCCACGGCGTCGACGTCACCTACGAGGACGGCGCGGCCGACCTGCTCGCCGAGATGGCCCGTCGCCACGTCGCCGTCGAGATCGCCCTGACCAGCAACGACGTGATCCTGGGCGTCAAGGGAGAGGACCACCCGTTCCGCGCCTATCGCGCCGCCGGCGTGCCGCTGGTGCTCTGCACCGACGACGAGGGCGTCTCGCGCATCGACCTGACCCACGAGTACATGCGCGCGACCGCTAGCTACGGGCTGCACTACGCCGACCTCAAGCAGCTCTCGCGCAACTCCCTGACCTACTCGTTCCTGCCGGGCGACAGCCTGTGGAACGTGTCGGGCGGAGGCCTCGCGTCCGCCTGCGCGACCAGCCTGCCCGGGTCGCGGGCCGAGGGCGGCTGCACCGGCTTCCTCGCCGGCAGCGAGAAGGCGCGCGCGCAGTGGCAGCTGGAAGCCGAGTTCCGCCGGTTCGAGCAGAAGCTGGCGAACGCCCCCGCTGCCCCCTGAGCGCCCTCTGAGCGGCAAGTCGCGCGTCACCGCCGCAGCCAGTCGAGCATGCCCGATGCCGCCGCACGTCCCGTGGCGATGCTGGCCTGCAGCAGGTAGCCGCCGGTCGGCGCCTCCCAGTCCAGCATCTCGCCCGCCGCGAACACGCCCGGCACGGCGCGCAGCATGAAGCGCTCGTCGACCGCCTCGCGGCGGATGCCGCCGGCGGTCGAGATGGCGCGATCGAGATCGTCCAGGCCGGTCACGTGCAGGTGCAGCGACTTGACCAGCGTCGCCAGCCCGACCGGGTCGGACGGCATCGCAGGCCCCGCCGCCTCGCGCAGCAGGCCGACGGCCTCCGGCGGCAGCGCCAGCGCCTTGCGCAACCGGTTGGACAGGCTCTCGCGGGCGCGCACCCGCGACAGCCGCTCGATCAGGACCGCACGATCCTGGTCCGGACGCAGGTCGAGCTGCAGCGTCGCCGGAGCGCCCGCCTCCAGCGCGTCGCGCAGCGCCGCCGAGAGCGGATACAGCGCGCCGCCCTCTACGCCGCGGCTGGTCAGCATCAGGTCGCCGCGAGAAACCAGGCCGCCGTGGCGGAGCGACAGGTTCTTCAGCGCCCGTCCGGCGAAGCGCTCGCCGAACCCGTCCGACCATGCGAGCCGCACGCCACAGTTCGCCGGCCGGAACGGTGCCAGTGCCACCCCGTGCCGCTCCAGCAGCGCCGCCCAGCGTCCGTCGGAGCCCAGCCGGGCCCAGCTCGCGCCGCCCAGCGCCAGCAGCATGGCATCCGCCTCGATCGCGGTGCCGTCCTCCAGCCGCGGCAGACCGGCCTCGTCCCATCCCGTCCAGCCCGTGCCGAGCCTCAGCACGACACCGCGCGACTGCAGGCGGCCGAGCCAGGCGCGCAGCAGCCCCGACGCCTTCATCGCGCGAGGGAACACCCGACCGCTGCTGCCGACGAACAGCGGCTGCCCGAGCTGCTCCGCCCACTGCCGCAGGGCATCGGGCGGGAACGCCTCGATCGCCGGCGCGAGCCAGGGCCGCATGCTGCCGTAGCGGCGCAGCAAATGTTCCAGCGGCTCGGAGTGCGTGAGGTTGAGGCCGCCCCTGCCCGCCATCAGCAGCTTGCGCCCCGGTGTCCTCCTCCGCTCGTGCCGCGT
>CAXTOE010000040.1:2456-9385 GCA_964245685.1 uncultured Acetobacteraceae bacterium
GCGTCACCCGACAGCCCCGCTCCGAGAGCAGATCGGCCGCGGCGAGCCCGGCTGGACCGGCGCCGATGATCGCGATCGAAGAGGCCGCTCCGGTGCTCATCGGCCAGCTTCTCGGCGCAACGGCAGCGGCGCGCAACTCCCCGACACGTGACCGAACCACCGCCACCACACGCCGTTGCCGACCGCGTCCAACCGAAGGAGGCCGAGATGGCCACGCTGAACCAGTACGACATGCAGGATCCGACCAAGCAATATCCGCAGCCGGAGTTCGACGAGCAGCCGCAATCCGCACCGGGACTGAGCTCCGAGATGAGCCCGAAGCCGGACCACGGCGAGCGGAGCTACAAGGGGTCGGGCCGCCTGCGTGGGCGCAAGGCCCTGATCACCGGTGCCGACTCAGGGATCGGGCGCGCGACCGCGATCGCCTTCGCCCGCGAGGGCGCGGACGTGGCCCTCAGCTACCTGCCGTCGGAAGAGCCGGATGCCGCCGAAGTGGTGGCGCTGATACGCGAGGCGGGCCGCAAAGCAGTCGCCCTCCCAGGCGACATCAGCGACGAGGCGTTCTGCGTCAAGCTGGTCCGTGACGCGTACGAGGCCTTGTCCGCGCTCGATATCCTGGTCAACGTGGCCGGCAAGCAGACCGCGGTGAAGGACATCGCCGACCTGACCACCGAGCAGTTCGACGCAACCTTCCGCACCAACGTGCATGCCATGTTCTGGCTGTGCAAGGCCGCGATCCCGTTGCTTCCGCCGGGTGCGACCATCATCAACACGACCTCGATCCAGGGCTACCAGCCGTCTCCGACGCTGCTCGACTACGCTTCCACCAAGGCGGCGATCACGGCCTTCACCAAGGCGCTCGCCAAGCAGATCGCGAGCAAGGGCATACGCGTCAACGCGGTGGCGCCGGGGCCGATCTGGACGCCGCTGCAGCCGAGCGGCGGTCAGCCGCAGGAGAAGATCCCGTCGCTCGGTGCGCAGACCCCGATCGGGCGGGCGGGCCAGCCGGCGGAGCTCGCTCCGATCTACGTCCTGCTGGCGTCCCAGGAGTCGAGCTACGTCACCGCCGAGATCTACGGCGTCACCGGCGGCAACCACCTGCCCTGACGCTCCCGGGCGGGACGGCCTCCGGCCGCGCCTGCGATTGGTCTGCCGGATCAGAATGGTCCGGCACGCGTCCCGCCCTCTGGTCGATCAGCCGCTCGACCGCGCGCCGGATGCGCTGGCACGGATCCTCCTCGGTGCCGGACGGTCGTTCGCCGCTGCGGTCATGCACGATCATCCCGGTCTCGATCTCGAACACCAGCAGCCGGCCGTCCGGCAACACCGCGCAATCCAGCCCGAAATAGTCGAGACCGACGCGGGCGGTGAGCTGCCCGAGCGCGCGGATCGTCCGCGCGGGCAGGAAGCCGTCCATATCGCCGAGAAACCGCCACTCTTCGTCCTGCTTGGCGGCGGAGGAGCGCATCCGCGCGTTGTAGTACCACACCGCCCAGTCGTCGTGGATCGCCAGGTGCAGCGGGTACGCCACGCCGTCGACGAAGATCACCCGGTATTTCCGCCACCATCCGTCGGCACTGCGGTAGTCGACGAAGGGCGCCACCGTGAAGAACGGCGTGTCCTGCTGGGCCGCGTAATAGTCGGCGAGCGCGGCGGCATCACCGACCCGACGCAGTCCGTGGCCCGCATGCGAGCCGAGCGGCCTGATGATCGCCGGATATTCGATCGGCAGCGGCGCCCCGTGCGCTACCTCATGATGCGAAGGACCCACGACATCCGACGCATCTTGCAGCAGACTTGCCATGCCGGATCGAGAGAGGCCGGCGATCCGTGAACCCTGGTTGATGGTGGGCTTGCCCAGCGCGGCGGCGAGCGCGTCCCCCGCCCGCAGGGCCGGGAGGTGCCGCGCATCCTCGGCGATGGCGATGAACACGCAGTCGATCGGTGGCAGCCGAGCCGGCACCGCGCCGGCAGGATCGCGCAGCACCGCCTCCGGGTCCGCGATCCACAGCGTGTGCAGCGCCGTGCCGTCGTCGAACAGCCGGTCGAGAGGCAGGTTGGACTGGAAGTCTCCCGGCACCGCCAGCATCAGCACCGACCGGTCCGGTGGCCCTCCTCGCGAGCCCACGCGGCTGAACAGCGGATCCTCCGCGATGGCGGCCCGCAGGTGCGCCAGCGCCTCGTCACGCTCGCCGAGGACCTGACACAGCTCCCACAGCAGCCGGCGCGCCTGACGACGCGTCGCGGGCTGCGCCGTCGCGGCCGTCAGTCGCGCCCGCGAGTCCTGCCACTGCCGCCGCTCCCGCTCGGCCGCCTGGTCCTGCATGCTGCGGCCTCTTCGCTGTCCGGTGACAGCCGCAGCATGGCCGCGAAAGATGGAGCAAAGGTAAACGACGACCCGTGGCGGCGCGGTTCAGCCCGGCGCGGTCCAGACGGCATCCTTCACGTCGAGGGGCCCCGGGATCAGGTGCTGTGCCGCGAACGCGTCGGCGATCTGCTGCTGCTCGGCCACCACGTCGGCGGTCAGCGGCGACACGCCGAAGCTCAGCCGATCGATGGCGGTCCGCACCACCGCCAGCGGCAGCCCGGTATCCGCCGCCAGGTACTGGCTCACCTGCAGCTTGTTTCCCTGCGCCCACTGATCGGCGACACCGAGCTGGTGCAGCGTCTCCCGCACCAAGTCCGGATGGGCGTCGGCAAAGGCGCGGTCGGCGAGCAGAAACTGCCGGTTCTGCACCAGACCGCTGGCGGTCGCGAGCACGACCGGTTCCGAGGCCGCCTGTACGGAGGAAAGGAACGGGTCCCAGATCGCCCAGGCATCGACCCTTCCGGTATCGAACGCCGGACGCCCCGCAGCCGGCGGCAGGAACACCGGCCGGATATCCTGCATGTCGAGGCCGGCACGCTGCAGCGCCCGCACCAGCAGCCAGTGCACGTTCGAGCCACGGTTGAGCGCCACCGTCTTGCCGCGCAGCTCTGCGACGCTGCCGATCCTGCTGCCCTTGGGCACCAGGATCGCCTCGCCGAACGGCGCCGGCGGCTCGTGGCCGACATAGACGATGCGCCGGCTGGCCGCCTGGGCGAAGATCGGCGGGGTGTCGCCGGTGATGCCGAAATCGCGCGCGCCCGCCCCCATCGCCTGCAGCATCTGCGGCCCCGCCGGATGCTCGCTCCACTCGACGCGATCACCCGTCGCCGCCAGCGCGCGGTCGAGCACGCCAGTATGCTTGAGGATGATCAAGGTGCCGTAGCGCTGGTAGCCGATCCGGATGGTCCGCCCGCCCGCCGCGACCGCCCGGTTGCGCGCCGCGCCGGTCAGGGCGCCCGACGCGGCGAGGGCCAGCGCACCGCCCAGGGAGCCGCGGCGTGTCAATTTCCCGGTCATCCAATATCGCCTTTCGTCCGTGTGTTCCATTGAACCACGGAGCCCTTCACCCTACTACAAGTCAATCACGTCGGATCGACGTGGTTCACGCGCAACCGCAGGATGACGTCCCTTGTCCCATGCCGCCGAAGCCGCCGACATCTTGTGGTTCCTGCCGACCCACGGCGATGGCCGCTATCTCGGCTCCCAGACCGGTGCGCGGCACGTCACCCTGAGCTACCTGAGCCAGATCGCCCGCGCCGCGGACGAGCTCGGCTATTACGGCATGCTGCTGCCGACCGGGAAGTCGTGCGAGGACTCCTGGGTGGCGGCCTCCGCGATGATCCCGCTCACCCAGCGCGTGCGGTTCCTGGTCGCCGTGCGCCCGGGTCTCTCGGAACCCTCGATGACGGCGCGGATGGCGGCGACCTTCGACCGGCTCTCGGGCGGACGTCTGCTGGTCAACGTGGTGACCGGCGGCGATCCGGCGGAGCTCGAGGGCGACGGCGTGTTCCTCGACCACACGGCTCGCTATCAGGCCACTGCCGAGTATCTCACCGTCTGGCGTCGCATGCTGGCCGGCGAGACCGTCGATTTCGAGGGCGAGCACCTGCGCGCGAAGGGCGGCAAGCTGCTGTATCCACCGGTGCAGGCGCCGCACCCGCCGCTCTATTTCGGCGGCTCGTCGGAGATCGGCCAGCGCGTCGCCGCCGAGCACGTCGACGTCTACCTGACCTGGGGCGAGCCGCCCGAGGCCGTCGCGGAGAAGATCGCCCAGGTGCGCGCGCTGGCCGCGGAGCGCGGTCGCACCCTGTCGTTCGGCATCCGGCTGCACGTCATCGTCCGGGAGACCGAGGCCGAGGCTTGGTCGGAAGCCGACCGGCTGATCCGCCACGTCAGCGAGGCGGACATCGAGCGCGCGCAGGCGGCGTTCAGCCGCTTCGACAGCGTCGGCCAGACCCGCATGGCGCGCCTGCACGGCGGCTCCAAGGACAAGCTGCTGGTCGGCCCCAACCTGTGGGCGGGGATCGGCCTGGTGCGCGGCGGCGCCGGCACCGCGCTGGTCGGCGATCCGGATCAGGTCGCGCAGCGGATGAAGGAGTACATGGCGCTCGGCATCGACCGGTTCATCCTGTCCGGCTACCCGCACCTGGAGGAGTGCTACCGCTTCGCCGAGCTGGTCTTCCCCAAGCTGCCGTTGAAGGCCACCACCGGGATCGACCGCGCACCGGCTCGCCACAACGGCCCGTTCGGAGAGATGATCGCCAACATCGCACCGCCTTCGCATCGCGTCGCCGCGAGCTGAGCACGCGATCCGGTTGCTCTAAGATGGCCGAGCGCGGCCGAGGCGTTCGGATCGGCGGTATTCACTCCTGCAGGCGCCGTGCCTCGTCCGGAAGCATGATCGGGATCCCGTCGCGCACCGGATAGGCGAGCCCGGCCTTCCGGCTGATCAGCTCGCCGGCGTCGCGATCGTAGCTCAGCTCCCCCTTGGTGACCGGGCACACCAGGATCTCGAGCAGCCTCGGATCTACCGGTGCCGGCCGCCGCGTGGCGAGAGCCGCGTTCGCCTCCGGCTCGGGAGGCGCGGGCGTGGACACGATCGGCACCTCCGGTTCAGACGGCATGCGGCTTGCGCCCATCGTCGGTCTCATGGCCGGCCATCTGCAGCAAGGCCAGCAGGGTGCGGGCGCGCTGCGGCAGGGTCGGTGCCTCCAGCAACGCCTGCTTCTCGGCGGCGGGAAACGGGCAGATCATGCTGAGCGTGGTGATCAGCGTCTCGTCGTCCATCTGCTCGATCGATTCCCAGCGTGCTTCGAAGCCGCGCAGCGAGAAGAACCGGCGCAGGGCCGCGAGCAACCCGTCACGGTCGAAGGGGACCGGTCCGGGCTCGATCAGGTCATCCGAGAAGCTGGTGAAGTCGGCCGACACCCTGCGGTAGCCGCGCACCATCTCGATCTCGCGCCGCACCCGGAAACGCGCGACGCCGGCGAGCGTGATCGCGTACGTCCCGTCCTCGCGCTCGACGAAGGAGGTCAGGCGGCCGGCACAGCCGACCTGATACACGTCGGGCGGCACGTCGCGCCCGAGCAGGCGCGAGCCGAACACCGGCTGACCAGAAGGCTCGTGATCCTCGTCGTCATCCTCGTCGTCGTCGTCGTCCTCGACTCCGTGCGGCTGCAGCATCCCGATCAGCCGGCGCGAGCGCAGGGCATCGTCGACCATGGCGATGTAGCGTGGCTCGAAGATGTTGAGCGGCAGCCGGCCACGCGGTAGCAACAGGGCACCGGCCAGCGGAAACACCGCGAGGTCGCCGTCGAGATCCGTTACCGTGAGCTCCGGCAGCCGCGGCAGCGTCCGAGCGCGAAGCGGTTGATCGCTCATGGCGTCAGCTGAACAGCAGAGCAGACATGCGCCGGCGCGAGGCGAGTGTTACCGGATCGTCGAAACCCCAGGCCTCGAAGAACTTGATGAGCTGCAGCCGCGCGGCGCCGGCGTTCCATTCGCGGTCACGCCGCAGGACCTCCAGCAGGGCGTCTGCAGCCTCCTGTCGCTGGCCGAGCGCGTTCAGGCCAGTGGCGAGCTCGTAGCGCGCCTCATGATCGTTCTCGTCGGCCTGCAGGCGGACGCGGAAGCCGTGCAGACCGTCCGCGGCACGACGTCCCTCGACGGCCAGGGCGAGTGCGGCACGTGCGCCGGCGATCTCGGCGTGATCGGCGAGCTTCGGGGGAACCTGATCGAGGGCGGCCTGGGCCTGCTCCTCTTCACCAAGTGCGAGCAGCGCGCGGACCAGACCACCCCAGGCCTCGGCACTCTCCGGCTCCTGCTCGAGGATGGCGCTGTAGAGTGCCGCCGCCTCGTCGGCCTGGCCGATCTCCAGCGCCTCACGCGCTTCGGCCAGCGTGTCCGCGGCCGGCATGGTGCCGCCCGCGGCCTTCAGCACCGCCTCGACGAAGCGCTTGATCTCGCTCTCCGGCAGCGCCCCCTGGAACAGGTCGAGGATTTGACCCTGCCAGAACGCCGCGACGGTCGGCACGGACTGCAGCGGCAATCCCAGCTGGGTCAGCTGTTCCACCAGGGCGCGGTTGGCATCGATGTCGATCTTGACGAGCTTGATCCGCCCGTCCGCCGCCAGCGTGACCTTCTCGAGCGCCGGCGTCAGCTGCTTGCAGGGTCCGCACCACGTCGCCCAGAAATCGACCAGCACCGGGATGGTCCTGGACGCTTCGATGACCTCGGCCATGAAGGTGCGCTGGTCGCCATCGACGATGAAGTCGCTCGCGCCGCCGGCCGCGACGCCGGCACCACGCGGCGCCTGCGGGGTCGCTGCTCCGGTCGAGGCCGTCTTGTTCTGGCCGATGATGTAATCCATGGAGGGGTCGATCCTGGTCTGACGGACGCCTCTAAGATTGTCGTCGGCGGCGCGTCTCGCAAGCGCCTTCGACGCCTGCTTTTGCGCGACCCGGACCCTTGCGCCCCCTGCGGAAACATCTTAGAAGCCCGCACCGTGCGGAGCGCGGGCGTAGCTCAGGGGTAGAGCACAACCTTGCCAAGGTTGGGGTCG
>CAXTOE010000040.1:9395-9979 GCA_964245685.1 uncultured Acetobacteraceae bacterium
CCCGCACCGATCCCAGCGTGCCCGGCGGCCGCTTGCCGGTCGTTCCGAAGACGGACGGCACGACATCGTTCCGCCCAAGTGGACTCGGGAGCTACCCCTGTTGCTTTTGCGGGTGCCTTCCGCCATAGAATGACTGGTCGCGTCGCGATTCGGATGCGGGTGTAGCTCAGTGGTAGAGCACAACCTTGCCAAGGTTGGGGTCGAGGGTTCGAATCCCTTCGCCCGCTCCAGATTGCCCGACCAAACGATCTCAGCCGAGTTTCGAGGCGGTCTCGGGCCGGTGTCTTCAGCCGTCAGGCTGCGAGTGTCCTGGACACCCGCCGGAGGCAGCGCTCGCGCACATACCGGCACGTGACCGACAGGGCGATCTAGCGTTACGGCCGGTGTCGGTGGTCGGCGTAAACCCTATGACCTCCGTGGAGTTCATCATGTCCCCCGTCCCCGAAGGTCCCTCGCCGCGCTCCGAGGCGTGGCTGCGCCTGCATCCCATGACGATCCAAGACCGCGAGGCGATGTCCGCGCTGCGCGCCGCCGTCGGTCTCAACAAGGGCAGGCTGCAGGGAACCGCCGCCCGCGGGCCGTTA
>CAXTOE010000040.1:9989-11181 GCA_964245685.1 uncultured Acetobacteraceae bacterium
ACCTGGGGCACGTCGCACGCGTTCCGCAACCTGGTCGGACAGATCGCGTCGCGGGTCGGCGTGGAGGCGTTCGTCCCGGACTACAGGCTGGCGCCGGAGCACCCCTATCCGGCCGCGATCGAAGATGCGCGGGCCTGCTACGCCGCCCTGGCCGCCGAGGGTGATCGGCGCGTTGCCGTCACGGGAGACTCCGCAGGCGGCGGCCTGGCCCTGCTCCTGGCGAACTCGGTTCAGCCTCCGCCGGTAGCGGTCGTGGCGCTGTCGCCCGTGACGGATCTGGCGATGACCGGAGAGAGCTGGACGAGCCGAGCAGAGGCTGACCCCTACTTCACCCGGCCACAGGTGGAGGCGCTCCTGCAGGGCTATCTTGCCGGACACGATCCGACCGACCCGCAGGCGTCGCCGCTATACGGCGACCTCCGCGACCAGCCGGCGATACGCATCCATGTCGGCGAGGACGAGGTGTTGTTGGATGACGCCCGCCGCTACGGCGAGCGCGCCGCAGCCGCCGAAGCGGACGTGAGCGTCGAGACCTGGGAAGGCATGCCGCACGGCTTCGTATCGGGCGTCGGACGGCTCGCCGCCGCCAACGCGGCGCTGGACAGCTTCTGTGCGTTCCTGGCCGAGCGGATCGCGCGCTGACACCGCGAACGATGCGCCTAGTGCGTTGCCGGCAACGCCGACCTGATCCTCGTCGTCACCCGCGAGAACCCGCCTCGTTCAGCCAGGCCTCGATGTTGGCGACCGTGTCTCGATAGAAACGCCGATACAGGTCGCGCGTCACGTAGCCGACGTGCGGCGTGGCCAGGAGGTTGTCCAGATGCCGGAACGGATGCGCCGGCGGCAGCGGTTCGACATCGAAGACGTCGATCGCCGCACCCGCGATCCTGTGCGTGGCCAGCGCCTCGAGCAGGGCGGCCTCCACCACGATCGGACCGCGCGACGTATTGATCAGCCGCGCCGATGGCTTCATCAGCGCGAGATCCGCAGCGTCGATCAGGCCGGTGGTGCGACCGCTCAGCACCAGGTGGATCGAGACCACGTCGGACTGCTCCAGCAGCTCACGCTTCGAGACCAGTCGCGCGCCCGCCTCCACCGCGGCATCCACCGTGAGGTTCTGGCTCCAGGCGATCACCTTCATGTCGAAGGCGAGCGCCACCCTGGCGACCAGCGAGCCGATCCGACCCAGGCC
>CAXTOE010000040.1:11191-12907 GCA_964245685.1 uncultured Acetobacteraceae bacterium
GGAGACGACATGGCGGGCGCCGGCGAGGATCAGCGCCCAGGTGAGCCCGACCGTGGGGGTCGAGCTGTAGCCCGTATGCACGACCGCGATCCCGCGCGCCGCCGCCGCCTCGCCGTCGATCGAGGCGTTGCGAGCGCCGGTAGAGGCGATCAGCTTCAGACGCGGCAGGCGTTCGATCACGCGGCGCGGCAGCGGCGTGCGCTCGCGCATGACGCACACCACGTCGAACGGCAGCAGGCGCTCGACCACCGCATCCGGATCCGCGAGATGATCGGTGAACACGGTGACGCGGGCCCGGTCCTGTATCGTCGACCAGTCCGCCAGCGTCAGCGCGACACCCTGGTAGTCGTCGAGAACCGCGATCGCGGTCGGTGGGCCGGAGCCGCTCATGCGCGTCATCCTTCGGGGGGCGGACGTGGTCCGATCCTGATCCGAACGGCGCACCCCGCGCCCGGTTCTGACCCGCGCCTCGACGGTCGGCCGATCGCAACCGCGAGCGAGCCCGACTGCACCGGGTCAGGCACGGCCTGGATGCAAGCCTCGGGTCGCGCACAGGATCGTCTCCGTCGCCTCGCCGCGCAGCACCGGCAGGTCGAAGCCGGCGCCGATGAGCATCAGCGCGCAATGCGCCAGCAGATCGCGCCCCTGCCCCGGGATCCTGGCGACGATCCGGCCCCTCGAGCATAGCGCACGGGCCGCCTGGGTTATCACCCTGTCGACATTCTCCCACGTGAGATGCGGCACCAGCACCAGGTCGGCCGACTGCGCCTCGGTCTGACAGCCCGGCGTCCTGGTCTCGGCGCGGCGGCACTCGGTGTGCATCAGGGCGCACAGCGTCTCGGACACGGCGTGGCCGAGCACCAGCACGTTCAGGCCCGCGAGGTCACCGGTCTCGCCGAGCAGTACCGCGCCGGTCGTCGCCGGCATGAGGATCGAGCGGGCATGGCGCACCCGGCGGTCGCGAAGCGTCTCAGGCATGGTCTTGCAACTCCGTCCGGCTCGCCCGATGCGGCCGGATCGGCGGCAGGATTGCCCGGCCACGCGTAAAGGCGCGATACGAGCCGTCCCGCGCGGTCGTAAAGCCGGCCTAAAGATCAGCTCTCCAGCTTCTCCAGCTCACGCAGCACCGCCTCTCCCATGACCTGGGTGCCGACCCGAGCCATGCCCGGGCTCATGATGTCGGCGGTGCGCAGGCCGCTGGCGAGCACACGCGTGCAGGCGCCTTCGATCGTCGACGCCTCCTGCTCGAGCCCGAGCGAGTGACGCAGCAGCATCGCGAAGCTCAGGATCTGCGCCAACGGGTTGGCCAGCCCCTTGCCGGCGATGTCCGGCGCGCTGCCGTGGATCGGCTCGTAGAGCGCCGGGCGACGGCCCGCCTCGTCCACCGCCCCCAGCGTCGCCGAGGGCAGCATGCCGAGGCTGCCGGTGAGCATCGCGGCGAGGTCCGACAGCAGGTCGCCGAACAGGTTGCCGGTCACGATCACGTCGAACTGGCTCGGACGGCGCACCAGCTGCATCGCGCAGTTGTCCGCCAGCATGTGCGACAGCTGCACGTCGGGATAGTCCCGCGCGCCGAGCTCGGTCACCACCTGGCGCCAGAGCAGGCCGCTCTCCATCACGTTGCTCTTCTCCACCGAGCAGACGGCGCGGCGTCGGCCGCGCGCGAGCTCGAAGGCGACGCGCGCCACGCGCTCGATCTCCGGCGTCGTGTAGACC
>CAXTOE010000041.1:0-1662 GCA_964245685.1 uncultured Acetobacteraceae bacterium
GGTGACCCTGACGGCGCCGGCCTGGCGCGGGTTCCGCATCGAGCGGGCCGCGGCGCGGCCGGCGTCTCGGCCTCGCGGCACTGCTGCTCGCCGGCACCGTGCTGGGCGTGTCGCCGGCCGGCGCGAGCCCGCCGGCTTCAAGCCCAGCGGCGGGCGCGATCAGCCCGCAGATGCCGACGCAGCGGTTGGCGGACTTCACCGGGCTGGTGAGGCAGGTGAAGCCCGCCGTGGTCTCGATCACCTCGATCCTCAAGGCGGACGCGGTCGAGGATGAGGAGGGCGGCGGCCATCCGCAGCTGCCGTTCCCGTTCCAGGTGCCGCAGAACCCGCATCGCACCGTCGAGGCGCGCGGCTCCGGCTTCATCATCTCGCCCGACGGCCTGGTGGTCACCAACAACCACGTGGTCAAGGGCGCGACCTCGGTCACCGTGGCACTCGATGACGGCACCTCGCTGGTCGCGAAGGTGGTCGGCCGCGACAGCCGCACCGACCTCGCGCTGCTGCGCGTCAAGCCGAGCGGCCGGCTGCCCTTCATCCAGCTCGGGGAGTCCGACGACGTGCAGCCCGGTCAGTGGGTGGTCGCGGTCGGCAACCCGTTCGGGCTCGGCGGCACCGTCACCGCCGGTATCGTGTCGGCGCGCGGGCGCGACATCGGCGAGGGTCCGTACGACTCCTTCCTGCAGATCGACGCGCCGATCAACATGGGCAACTCCGGCGGACCGCTGTTCACCCAGGACGGCAAGGTGGTGGGCGTGAACACCGCGATCTTCTCGCCGTCCGGCGGCTCGGTGGGCATCGGCTTCGCGATCCCGTCGGATGTCGTGCGCAACGTGGTGGCGCAGCTCGAGGCGCACGGCAAGGTGACGCGCAGCTACCTCGGCGTCGAGGCGCAGCAGATCACGCCGGCGATGGCGCGTGCGCTGTCGCTCCCGAGCCAGGCGGGCGCCCCCGCCGGCGCGCTGGTCGCCAGCGTCAGCCAGGACTCGCCCGCCGAGAAGGCGGGCATCAAGCCGGGCGACGTACTCACCGCGATCAACGGCCAGACGGTGGCGACGCCGCGCGATCTCGCCATCAAGGTCGCGGCGGTGACGCCCGGCAGTGACGCGAAGCTCAGCGTCATCCGCAACGGTGCGGTGCAGACGGTCAGCGCCCATCTGGCGACGCTCGGTCGCGATGCCGGCGCGAGCCCCGGCGGCGACGGGCAGCCGGACGCTAGCCACGGCTCCATCGGCGTCGCCCTCGCCGCCCTGACCCCGGACCTGCGCCAGCAGCTGGGCCTCGATGACAGCGTGCACGGGGTGGTGGTGCACGGGGTGAAGCCGGGCTCGGCTGCCGACCAGGCGGGCATACGACCGGGTGACGTCATCCTGGGCGTCGGCAGCCAGCTGGTCAGCTCGCCGCGGGACGCGGTCAGCGCGGTGCATGCCGCCCTGAAGCACGACCAGAGCGTGGCGCTGCGCATCCTGCGCGACGGGCGTGGCGCCTTCGTCGCGGTGTCCCCCTCCAGCTCGGACGCGAATGGCGACGGCAGCGGCGCCTCGGGCGACGACGACAGCGGCGCCGACAGCCAGGACGGCCAGCAGGGCTGATCCCGAGGAGTCCCCGCTCCGAGGTTCGGGAAAGGGGTCTGGGGCCCAAGGCCCCAGCGGGTCCAGGGCAGAG
>CAXTOE010000041.1:1672-7406 GCA_964245685.1 uncultured Acetobacteraceae bacterium
CCCCCCCCCCCCCCCCCCTTGCCTCAACCCGTCAGGCGTGCCCGACCAGACCGTGCGCGATCTGGCCGTAGATGGCGCTGGCGCTGAGGCTGGCGCACCGGGTCAGGCTGGCGAACAGGCGCAGCGCCTCGACGCCGCCCTGGTCGGGTATGCCGCCGCTCTCGATCTCGCTGGCCAGGCTCTCGGCCCGACAGGCGATGATGCCGATCGCGCGATCGAGTGCGGCGCGCGACAGGGCGAGCTGGCTCCGCTCGTCGAGGCTTTCCCAGGTGATCACGATGCAGGTGTCCTGTTCGTTGTCTCCGGTCACGCTAACGCCGAGAGATTAAGCTTCGGTTTCCGTCCCCCCACGATGCCGCAGGACCAGCGGTGGAGTTCTCCTCGTTGTCGAACAGCATCCTGGTGGTCGGAGCCGGCTTCGCCGGAGCGGTGTATGCGCGCACGCTCGCGGAAGCCGGCTTCTCGATCCGTGTCATCGACCGCAGGCCGCACATCGCCGGCAATGCCTATGACGAGGTGAGCCCGGAAGGGGTGCGGCTGCATCGCTACGGACCGCACCTGTTCCACACCAGCAACGAGGCGGTGGTGGACTGGCTGGCCCGGTTCACGCTCCTCGACGAGTACCAGCACAGGGTGGAGGCGTTGCTCGCGGACGGGCGCTGCGTGCCGCTGCCGGTCAACCGCAGCACGATCAACAGCGTCTTCGGCCTGGCACTGCCGGACGAGGCCGCGGTGCGCGCCTTCCTCGCCACCCAGGCCGAGCCGCGGGACGAGATCCGCAGCGCTGCCGACCACCTCGTCGCCCATGTCGGTCCGGTGCTGACCGATCTGTTCTTCCGCCCCTACACGAGGAAGATGTGGCAGATGGAGCTGGAGGCGCTCGACGCGGCGGTGGTCAAGCGTATCCCGCTGCGTTACGACGAGGAGGATCGCTACTTCCCCGACGACCGCTACCAGCTGATGCCGCGAGACGGCTACACCGCGGCGTTCGAGCGGATCTTCGACCATCCGAACATCTCGGTGGCGCTCGACACCGCCTTCACCCACGCGATGCTCGACCGGCACGCTTACTGCTTCAACAGCATGCCGATCGACGAGTTCTTCGGCTACGACGATGGCGCGCTGCCGTATCGTTCGATCCGCTTCCACCACCGGGCCGAGCCCGACGGCTACGCGCGCGGCCGGACGCCGGTGGTCAACTTCACCGACGCGGGGCCGTTCACCCGCGAGACCGACTGGAGCCGCCTGCCGGGACACCGCGTGCGCGAGACCGGCCGCAAGACCATCACGGTCGAGGAGCCCTGCGACTACCGCGACAACGATCTGGAGCGCTACTACCCGGTCAAGAGCAGCGACGGCCGTCACGATACCGCCTACCGGCGCTACAGGCAGCGCGGCGACCGGCTGGACCGGGTCAGCTTCATCGGCCGCTGCGGCACCTACCAATACCTGGACATGCACCAGGTCATCAACCAGTCGCTCGTGGGGGCGAAGGCGTGGCTGGCACGCCACCGGGCCTAGGGACCGGGCGCAAGGACTGGGCGCAAGGACCGGGCGAGGCCGCTACTGCGCTGCGGTCCGCTCCGCGACGCGCGCGAACTCGACGGAGCGGCTCGCCGGCTCCGGGACGCCGAGATAGGCGCGCCATGCCGTCTCGGAGGTGAAGCTCGGGTGTGCCGCGTGCCAGTTGCGGATCGCGCCCGGCATCTCGCGACGCATACGCAGCAGCAACCGCAGCGCATGGCGCGACAGGCCGCGGAACTGGCTGCGTGAGCGGCGATAGAGCGGCTGGTCGACTTCCCACTGTTCGTCCACCGCCACCGTGTCGGCGCCGCGCACGCGGAACCAGAGATGGTCGCGAGGCTGGATCCGGATCGAGGCACCCCGTCCGTCGGGGCGGGTCCATTCGGAGGCGAGGGCGCGGATCAGGCCGAGCAGGAAGGAGAGCCGGTTGCGTGGTCCGAGAGGCGGCGGCGGCTGCGCCATGACCCGCTCGCGACGCGCCGCGGCGCTCGGATAGGCGCGGCGTAGCGGCTCGAGCGACGCGTGCACCGCGCCCGGGTCGCGACCGTAGATATCGGGTCCGTCGAGGAAATCCTCCACCGCCCGGATCAGCAACGCCGCGCGCTGGTAGCGGAAGGTCAGCAGCTCGGCGACGATCCACCTCATCGTGGTGGCGGTGAGCAGGCGGGCAGGTGCCGGGAAGTGCCGGCTGGCCAGCACCAGCATGTTGCGGAACTCGTAGTAGATGTGCCAGCTGCCGAGCTTGGCGTAGAACGGCTCGTGCCAGATGCCGATGCCGGGCATCGACACCATCGGCACGCCGGCATCGTGCAGCCGGCGGCCGAACTCGATGTCGTCGCCGCGTATGAAGCACGGCATCGGCCAGCCCTGGCTGTCGAGCAGGCTCAGCGGCAGTCCCATGAACCACCAGCCGTTGTAATGCATCGCGGTGGGTTCGAGGAACCGGGTCAGCGCGCCCGGCCCGGCGAGGTCGGCACCGTGGTGCAGCGGCTCCATCGCCAGGCGATGGTCGATCAGCCGCGCACCGGCCTCGTACAGCCGGTTGGGCTGGAACAGGTCGAGCATATGCCCGGCGACGACAAACCCGTCGTCCGACAGGCCGTAGAGCCGGACCGTGCGCAGGATCGACTCCGGCTCGATTACCACATCGTCGTCCATCAGGATGGCGTGCGTGGCGCCGGCGTCTCGCGCCTGCAACAGGCCGCGGGCGAAGCCGCCCGCGCCGCCGACATTGCCCTGCTCGACGATGTGCAGCCGCTCACGCAGCCGCGCCGTCATCCTGGCGGTGCCGAGACGCGCCGGCAGTCCCGGCAGGCCGTTATTGACGATGACCAGCCCCGCGATCGATCCGAGCGCCTCGCTGTCCGCGGCGAGGCGCGTGATCAGCTCGCCCAGCGGTCGGTCGCGGTTGTAGGTGCAGATCACCGGCATCACCCGTACCGGATGCGGGACGGCGTCGGTAACCCACCCGCCGCCGGCCAGCGTGACCCGATCCTGCTTGGCGGTGATGCTGAGGCAGAGGCGCCCGGCGGCACGCGGATGCGGCGGCCGCGGCACCGCCAGCGTCAGCGGCTCGTCGTCGTCGGTATGGGCCTCCGCCAGCAGCGCGGTGCCGGTCAGGGCGTGGCGCCAGAGCTGCACGTGCGCCGGACCGCCGATGCGCAGCTCGACCCTCAGCTCGGAGAGGCGGGTGTGCCGGCGCCAGACGATCTCGTCGAAGCTGTTGAAGTAGGTGTCGAGATCGAGGGTGGCGCGCGGCTCGAGCCGGAGCGCCGCACCCGGACGGTCGATCCGCCAGTACAGCCTCGCGGTCTCGGTGGCGGCGCGCAGGATCAGGCGCTGCAGGACCAACCGGCTCATTCGGCGGCTTCCAGTGCCGAGCGCAGCGCCTTCGCCGCGACGGGCTGCTGCGGCTCGATGCGACCCAGGACGCCGCTCCAGGTGAGGCGCAGCCAGAGTGCGTAGCCGGCAGGATCGCGCGCTCTCGACAGGTACCAGCAGGCGTAGCGGAGATGGTCGGCGGCAAGCCAGCCCCACATTCGGTAGCGGGCAAAGATCCAGCCGCGGTTGCGGAACTGGTAGAAGCGCTTGGTTTCGTCGTCCGGCACCACGGCGTAGAACCAGCCGCCGAGGATCGGGTGGATCTCGCGGTCGGAGCACGGGTGCAGGAAGGCGACGCGACGGTCGGTGACGAGGCGCAGCCCGGCGCGGCGCATGCGCAGCAGGAACTCGACCTCGTCGCCGCGGATGAACAGGCGCGCATCCGGCAGGCCGACGCGGGAGAACACGTCGGCGGCGATCAGCGCGCCGTTGAACAGGTGGGCGAAGTCCGCGATCAGCAGCGCAGGGCCCAGCGAGGCCGCGGTGAAGCGGGTGCGGCCCTGCCTGCGTATCGGGAAGGCCAGCCGCTCGGGGCGGTCGATGTCGCGGATCAGCGGAGAGGCGAGGTCGGCGCCTTCGGCTTCAGCGGTCGCCAGCAGCGCCGACAGGCAGCCGCGATCCGCCGGCATGCCGTCATCGTCCATCATCCAGACGAAGCCGGCGCCGGCGGCCAGGGCTTCCCTGATGCCGGCACCGAAGGCGGCGGCGGGTCCCTGGTTGCGGCACAGGCGCAGCAGACGCGCGCCGGGATAGGGCGCCAGCACCGGCTGCACCGGCTGGTCGCTGGCGTTGTCGACGACGATCACCAGCTCCGGGCGACGGTCCTGCGACCACACCGCCTGCAGGCAGCGCGCCAGCAGAGCATGCCGGTTGCGTGTCACGATGAGGGTGACGACCGAGGCCATGGAGCGGTTGTTCACCTAAGGGCGAAAGTAAAACGGCCAATTGCGTTAATAGAACGTGATACAACACCGTGCTTTCGCCTCGGCATGTAGCGTTGCAAAACAATTTGTCGTCGAAGGTTTCTCGGTTCCGGTCGGTCCGGCCGAGACCGCCCGGCAATGTGATGCGGATGCCCCGGCGAACCGGGGCGGAGGAACGCGCATGATCATCAGGAGCGACGAGACGGCCTCGGTCGATACGGCGAGCGGCGCGATGCGGCTGCACCTGTTCCGTCCGGCGGCGGAGCGGCGGTATCCGGGACTGGTGCTGTTCTCGGAGATCTACCAGGTCACCGACCCGATCCGGCGGCTCGCTGCCATGATGGCGGGGCTCGGGCACGTGGTCGCGGTGCCGGAGGTCTATCACGAGTATGAGCCTGCGGGCACCGTGCTGCGCTACGACCCCTCCGGCACCGAGCGGGGCAACGCGCTCAAGACCACCAAGCCGCTGGCCGCCTTCGACGACGACGCCCGCGCCGCGCTGGACTTCCTGCAGCGCCACCCGGCCTGCACCGGCCGGCTCGCCAGCATGGGCGTCTGCCTCGGCGGCCATCTCGCCTACCGCGCGGCGCTGGATCCGCGCGTCTCCGCCGCCGCCTGCTTCTACGCCACCGACATCCATGCCGGCGCGCTGGGCGCGGGCATGCGCGACGACAGCCTGGCCCGGATGGACGAGCTGAAGGCCGAGACCCTGTTCGTCTGGGGCCGGCAGGATCCGCACGTGCCATTCGCCGGCAGGCAGCGGATCCGCGAGCGGCTGGAGGCGGTGGGCGCCAGCTACGCGTGGCACGAGGTGAACGCGGCCCATGCCTTCCTGCGCGACGAGGGGCCGCGCTACGATCCGGCGCTGTTCCTGCAGGCGATCGGATGGGTGCAGGCCTGGTTCGGCCGCCTGCTGACGATTTCCTGATCGCGGGCGTAACCGCGGCTGGCCAGGCGCCGTATAAGCACCAACATGCAACGCAGCACCCGATCGAGCCCGGCTCGTCTGGCGGGGCGATCGGCCAGCGGAGGTTCTCTCGATGACGACACGCCGTGTTCTGCTGGGCAGCGCCGCGGGCCTCGCCGCCTGTGCGGGGTTCAGCCTGTTGCGGCCCGCCACCGCGGTCACCACCTCGGACGCACGCGGCCGCGGCGGACTGAGCGAGGCCGAGTGGCGGCGCAAGCTGACGCCGGCGCAGTTCGCCGTGCTGCGGCAGGCCGGCACCGAGATGCCGTTCTCCAGCCCGCTGGACATGCAGTTCGCCGCCGGCCGCTACACGGCGCTGGCGGCGCTGCAGAGCGCCCAGGTGGTGGCCTGCGACGAGACCGGCATCCGCATGGAGGGCACCAACAGTTATCAGGGTCCCATCCCGGCAAGCTGGGATGGGACCCTCACTGGGTGTGGA
>CAXTOE010000041.1:7416-8265 GCA_964245685.1 uncultured Acetobacteraceae bacterium
CCTCCGGCCGCTACGACTGCGTCGGCTGCGGGCAGCGCCTGTTCTCTTCGAACGCCAAGTTCGACAGCCACACCGGCTGGCCCTCGTTCTACGAGCCGCTGCGTCACGCGGTGGCGCGCACCGACGACGGCAGCCTCGGCATGCAGCGCACCGAGGTGCGCTGCGCACAGTGCCAGGGCCATCTCGGCCACGTGTTCGATGACGGGCCGCGACCGACCGGACTGCGCTACTGCATGAACGGCGTGGCGCTGCACTTCGTCCCGGGACCGGCGGCGTGAGCCGCGGTGTCCGCTACGCCCTGCTGGCGGCGCTGCTGCCGGTCGGGCTGATCCTGAGCGGTCAGCATCTGCGTGCCGACGAGGCGCCGCGACTGCTGCCCGCGCCCGTGCTGGACGCGCCGCGCCCGGCCGACGCCCGGCTGCAGACGATCGTCGTCTCGGGCGGCTGCTTCTGGGGTGTGCAGGGCGTGTTCGAGCACGTGGCCGGCGTCGAGAGCGCCGTCTCCGGCTATGCCGGCGGCGCCGCCGGCACGGCACAGTACGAGACCGTCAGCACCGGCAGCACCGGGCACGCGGAGTCCGTCAAGGTGACGTTCGATCCCTCGCGGATCTCGCTGGGACAGCTGCTGCGCATCTTCTTCTCGGTGGCGCTGGATCCGACGCGCACCGACGGGCAGGGACCGGACGAGGGGACGCAGTACCGCTCGGAGATCTGGACCTCGGATGCCGGACAGGCGCGGGTGGCGCAGGCCTACATCGCGCAGCTCGACCGGGCGCATCTGTTCGCGGCGCCGATCGCCACCCGGGTGGATCCGCTGCCCGGCTTCTACCCCGCCGAGCGCTATCACCA
>CAXTOE010000041.1:8275-12499 GCA_964245685.1 uncultured Acetobacteraceae bacterium
CTATCACCAGGACTACCTGGCGCTGAACCCGGACGCGCCGTACATCGCCATCAACGACATGCCCAAGGTCGAGGCGCTGCGACGGCTGTATCCGGCGGACTGGCGGCCGGAGCCGAAGACCGTGCTGGGACAGCGTCCGCCGGCCTGAGCATGAGCGCGTGCGTTGACGCGGTGACGGTTCCGGTCCCTATTCCGGGTGATGTTCGGCTCGTCCGCTCCGCACGCCATCGTTCGGCTCGACGAGCTGCTCGAGCGGGGATTGCGTGGGCCGATCGTGGCCCGGCGTCGCATCCCGGGCGAGGCGACGCCGCCCTACTCCTTCCTGCGCTTCGGCACCCGCAGCATGGAGATGTTCGGCGTCGCCGATGACTGGCCGGCCGGCGGACAGGAACCGTGCGACGCGCACATCCTCACCCTGCGCGCCGTGCGGGTGCACTCCTCCTGCGGCATCGTGGTCACCGAGGATGGCGAGGCGATCGCCGAGACCCTGCAGCGCAGCAGGCCGGAGCTGGACGGCTACTTCCGCGACGAGCCCAGCCGTATCACCAGCCGCATCACCCTGCCGGCCTCGACCGGCCGGCTCGCCGGCACCTGGCTGAGCCTGCTGCTCGGCGACACGCAGGACCATTTCCGCCTCCTGCTCAACCTGGCGCGGCTGGCGCTGCTCGATCCGTCGCGGATGGCGACGATGGACGGCGTGCTGCTGCCGGCGGAGCTGGACCGGGTGCATCGCGAGGCGGTCGAGGCGGCGCTGGCCCTGGCCTACGGCCGCACCGGTCCGCCGGACGGGCTTCGCGTGTGCCTGGTGAGCCGCGGCGACGGCCTGGACGTCGAGCGGCTGCTGCTGCCATGGCAGAATGACCTGGAGGAGCGGATCAGCCCGGTGGGCGCGCGCTTCCTGCGCGGCCTGGCGCCGCACGGCCGTCATGCGCCAGGCCTGGGACGGCGTATCTATATCGACCGCCGGGGCACGCGAGTGCGTCCGCTGCTGAACGAGGACGAGGCGGTCTCGGCGATGGACCGTCTCGGGATCGAGCCGGTGCGCCTGGAGACGCTGAGCTTCGCCGAGCAGATGCGCCTGATGGCCGAGAGCGACCTCATCGTCGGCGCACATGGCGGCGGGCTGAGCAACATCGTGTTCGCACCCACCGGCACCCGCGTCATCGAGATCAGGCCGCACCGCCTCGAGAGCTGGCGCTACCGGTCGCTCGCCGCCGCGTCGCGCCTCAGCTACGACTGCATCCTCAGCCGCGGCGTGACGCCGCTCTCGGCGCCGGTCGAGCATGCCTCGGTGGTGTCGGTCGATCACCTGCTGAGTGCGCTCGACGACCACCTGGAGGACGTCCGTCCGCCGCCCTGGGCGCGCGCCTGATCCTCGACCCGCGGTGCGGCGAAGGTGCACGCCTGCCTTCGACGGCTGGATTGGCGTTATCCACCATAACGGGGCCGGGACGGCCACAGGATGCGTGCTCAAGCCAACGACACGATCGCCTGTCACCACCTTCAGAAAATTAAACATGCTAGAACAATGGCTTAGTCCGAAGTGCGCGCTGGCACGAGCCCTGCAACCAGTGGCATAGGCCGATCAGGGCCGCACTGACACGGGACAGCAACCATGACCACCATCAGCATGAACACGGGCCGCTCCGCGATCTTCGCCGACCGGACGGCGTCGCGACCCGCCGTCCGCATCCCGGCTGTCCGCACACGGACGGCGAGCCCGGTCGTCGCCTGGTGCATCGAGCACGTCCCGGGAGTCGCAGGGCGCTTCGGCCTGGCGCTGGTGCCGTTCTCGCTGCTGGCCTGGATGTTCACGGTCTAGCGGCTCGACCGGACGGCGGCCGCGCGACCGCGGACAGGGGCGCTACCGCGCGCCGTGCCGATCGGGACGAAGCCACCGCGTCCAAAGGTCGGCCGCGTGCGCGCAGAGCGCCAGGAACAGCGCGCCGCAGACCAGGAACCAGGGCGAACCGCCGAGTGCGAGGCGCATCGCCAGCAGCAGGAAGAAGCCCGGGATTAGCGTGCTCAGGGCGAGGACGGGCGGCAACCCGGTGCCGGTGGCGTGATGCAGCAGCAGCAGTGCTGCGGCCTCCAGCACGATCAGGCACAGGATGGCGTCGACGATCAGGATCACGGTTGGGCGCCAACACCCGCGCCGGCTAGCGCCCAGGCCTCCTGCACCAGCGCCGCCACGCGGGTCGGCTGCTCCTCGTGCGCAAGGTGGCCGAGACCGTCCAGGGTGACGATGCGCGCCTGCGGCAGCATCGCCCGCAGCCGCGCGGCATCGCCGGGCGGGATCATCCTGTCGTTGCCGCCGACCACCAGGGTGAGCGGCACGCGCAGCCCCGGCAGGTCCGCGCCGAGCGCCGGCAGATCCCAGCGCGCCATCATCTGCAGCGCCGCCGAGACGTGGCCGGGATTGAGCAGCAGCCGGCGATAGGCCTGCCGGTCCTCCATCGGCAGCCACGAGCCGGTGTTGTCGAGCATCCGGGTGACGAGGTCGCGATTGGCGGCGTGCAGCGAGAACACCCAGGGCACGACGCTGGTGCTGGCGAGCAGGCGCGCCATCGCCGGGAACAGCTGCGACGACCGGCCGGCGAGCGGCAGCAGCGCGCCGTTCAGGCTGACCATCGCGCGCGGCCGGATGCGCCCGTCCAGGATCATGCGCGCCAGGATCGCGGCACCGGCGGAGTGACCGACCACGAGGTCCGGCTCGAACCCGACGCGCTTCAGCAGCCCGTCCAGCAACTGTGCCATGCCGGGCAGCGACATCAGCGGCGGCCGCGGCATCTCGGTGAAGCCGTGCCCGGGCAGGTCGGGTGCGAGCACGGCGTGGCCGCGCGCCAGCAGCGGCAGCAGCCCGCGCCAGGAGTGGGTGGCCGCACCGGTACCGTGCAGCAGCAGCACGCGGGGCGCCGCATCCGGGCGGAGTCCCGCCTGCTGCACGTGCCAGCGCAGGCCCGCGGCACGCACGAAGCGGCTCGACGCCCGGTTCGGCCAGTCGCGGCCGGCATGCTCCCACGACAGCGTGCCGTTCACGCCGGCGATCAAGCGGCAGGTCCGAGGCGGGCCGGAGGCAGCGCCCCGTGTCCGGCAGGCGCCGTCCGATCCGGTCTGGGAAGGCAGCATCGACGAGGCCGGTCGCCCGGCGGGCCGGGGCGGCTCAGCACCCGGGACGGGCTGTCGCGAGGCGCGATCCTGACGATCTCGAGCACGGCGCCATCGCAGGCGCCTCCCGCTCGCCTGCGGACGGCATGGCATGCCGGGCTGCCCGCGGCAAGCGGACCGCGACGGTCAGGCCGCCGAGTGGTCCTCAGGAGGCAGCTCGCGGAACCTTTCATCGTCATGACGGGCGACCGTGATGGCATCTCCGACAGCAACGGTCATTCCGAGCGCCTCGCGGCTGCTGCTGCTCTGGATCTATGCCGGAACGACAGCTGCTTCGCGTCTCCCTTCGCGGTTGCCGTGCATGACGCCTTCGCGGCCGAGCGGCGCAAGCATGAGCCAGTGTCGACCTCACAGGAATGCAGCCAGCTCAAGTTCAAGGCAGCGGTGAAGGTCGTGGTCCCGCACTGACTTGAACCGCGTGGAACGCCGATCTAGAACCATTCGTCATCCCCCTCAAGGCCGGTATCGTCTGGATAGCGGCCTGGGTCGCGAACGAAGGTGATGAGCAAGGTAGCTACCAACTGGTTGCCTGTCCTGGCTTGCCTGGCCGGTGCTTACCTCAGCGGCCTGGTCGCACTGGGACGTATCTCATCGCGCTACGTATGGGTCGCTCTCGACGTTGCCAATCTGGTCGTGCTGATGTGGTTCCTCTACCGGAAGGATCACCGGCCGAGGAAACCGAGCCTGTTCTTGATTGAACACCGGCGCGCCTTCAAGGTCGGGCTCTATGTCCTCGTTGCGCTGACGTTCTTCGTCACAGTCGCGCTGAGGGTCTTGGTCAAACAGCCGATGAACTCGCAACGGATCATCGGGTTCGTGTTCACGATCGCGTTCATCACGTCAGCGGTGTACTACATCAATCAGGCGACCAGACCGTCGATCCCGCGCCCGTGACGGATGTCGCGAAAGAGGATGCGGCGGCAGATCGATCGCGAAGCCCGTCGCGTCGGCACCTGGCAGCTGTTCAGGCTAGAATAATGATCTAGAGCAAGTTCATCGCCTTCAGAGCCGATCTTGCTCTGGGCGGATCCCATCGCTCAGGTGGCCGCTGCGCGT
>CAXTOE010000041.1:12509-12725 GCA_964245685.1 uncultured Acetobacteraceae bacterium
GAGCGCCTCGCCGTCGGGCAGCTTCAGGTAGCGTGCGCCCATACGCGAGGCCAAGGCTTCCGCCTTCGCCTCGGGCCGCGGCGATATGTCGACCAGCAGCGAGGCGACACCTGCGCCGCGCAGCCGGGTTGCGGCGGATGCCGCCTGCTCCACCGCGCGCGCCCGATCGGCGTGGCCGTCACGGGTGATGTTGGCGCGCCCGTCGGTCAGCACCAC
>CAXTOE010000042.1:0-4195 GCA_964245685.1 uncultured Acetobacteraceae bacterium
CCGGCACGCGACGTTACGGGTCAGGCAGTCGCCATGTCGAGGAACAGCGTGCCGGCCGCCTCGGGTGAGCCGGGGCGGCCGAACAGCCAGCCTTGACCGACGTCGCAGCGCAGCTCGCGCAGCATGGCCGCCGTCTCGGGTTCCTCGACACCTTCCGCCACGATGGCGAGGCCGAGGCTCTTGGCCAGCCCGACCACGGCGGTGACGATCTTGCGGCTCTCCACGTCGCGCACCATCGCACCCACGAAACTCGCGTCGATCTTGAGGGTGTCGAAGGGCAGCATCTGCAGGTGGCGCAGGCTCGAGTAGCCGGTTCCGAAATCGTCGAGGGCCAACCGCACCCCCAGCGCCTTCAACTCGAACAGGATGTCACGCGCCAGATCGAGGTCCCCGACCAGGGCGCTCTCGGTGATCTCGAGCTCGAGCCGGTGCGCCGGAAGCCCGGCTTCCTCGAGCGCGCTGCGGATCATGGCGGGCAGCCCGCGGTCGCGAAGCTGCAGCGGCGAGACGTTGCAGGCGAGCGACACGTCGGCGGGCCAGCTGGTGGCGATGCGACAGGCGCGTCGCAGCAACCGATCGGTCATCAGCCCGATCAGGCCCAGCTCCTCGACGATCGGCACGAATTCCGCCGGCGAGACCATGCCTCTGGTCGGATGCGGCCAGCGCGCCAGCATCTCGAAGCCTGCGACCTGTCCGCTTTCCATCTCCACCATGGGCTGGAAGTTGGGAATGATCTGGTCGCCGGCCAGAGCCGCCCGCAGATCGCCTTCGAGCAGCGCACGTGCTCGGGCCGCCGCGTCCATCCCGGCCTCGAAGAAGCGGAAGTGGCCGCATCCGTCGGCCTTGGCCTGATACAGCGCGACGTCGGCGCGGTGCATGAGCGTGTCGGCGTCCTCACCGCCCTGCTGGGCGAGCACCATGCCGATGCTGACGCCGACCTGCACCATGACCCCTCCGGTCAGCTCGAAGGGCTGGTGCAGGGAGGCGATGACCCGACGCGCCACCAGGGTCGCGGCGTCGGAGAGCGAGAAGGATGGTTCCGCGGCGTCGAAAGAAATCACGAGCGCGAATTCATCGGCGCCCAGTCGCGCGATCAGGTCGCCGGTGCGCGCGAGCCCGCGAAGTCGTGCCGCCACCAGCTGCAGCAGATGATCGGCCACGAGATGGCCGTGAAGATCGTTGATGGTCTTGAAGCGGTCGAGGTCGAGCAGCAGCAGCACGACGCCGCTGTCTCCGCGCTCCAGCCGTACCAGGGCGGTCCGCAACTCCTCGTAGAGGCGACGCCGATTGGGCAATTCGGTGAGCGCGTCGGTGCGTGCGACCGACTCCGTCCGCGCCAACGCGGTTCGCAGCCGCGCGCGTCCGAGACCGGCAAAGAAGGCCGCGACCAGCAGCACGGCGGTCAGGGCGAGTGCCGACGTCTCGATCCAGGCGCGGTTGTTCAGGCTCGTCGTCCGTCCCGTGGCGAGCGTCGTCAGGTCCTGGCCGAAGCTGTCGAGGCCCGAGGCGTAGGTCGCCTCGAGATAGGCGAACTCGGGGCTGTCGAGGAGCGAGATGGCGCCGACGCGATCTCCCGCGGCGGCACGCGCGATGGAGGTCCGCTCCATCCTGATCAGGTCGTGATTGGCCTCGTCCGTCGTGCGCGCCAGTTCCGCCCTGACCTCGGGCGTCGCCAGCGCCAGCGCCTCGGCGATCGCGGCGTCCAGTCGAGGACCGGCCTCGTTGTAGCGGTCGACCCACCTCGACTGGCCGGAGAGCGCTGCGAGGCGCGCCGACATCGTGAGCCACTCGTTCAGGTAGGAGATGGTGCCGCGCAGCTCGGCCACGCGCACCGCCCGCGCGGTCTCCAGCTGCATCTCGCGGCGCAGCGCGGCGCCGCTGCAGGCGAACCAGATCAGGAGACCCAGCACCATCATCGCCGCCAGCATGGCGGCACCGAGACCCGCGGACCTCGTCCGATGCCGTCTGATCCCGGACGCGAGCCTGTGAAGCGGGGGCACCATGCACGGAGCATCCGTCGAAAAGATTTATAAACGGTAAGGGAGCTTTGCGCGATCGATGGGTCGGGCCGCGCCGGTCGTCAGAGCAAGAAGAAGCCGAGGCTCGCGGCGAACATGACCAGGGTCGCGAGCCAGCCTCCGGCCAGCATCGGGCGCGACAGGGTGAGGCGGCCCATGATGCGCCCGTTGCTCGCGATCAACATCATCACGGCCATCACCGGACCTGCCAGCACGCCGTTCACCACCGCGCTCCAGTACAGCGCCTTGATCGGATCCAGCCGCGTGAAGTTGAGGCCGGCGCCGGCCATCGTAGAGGCCGCGATCGTCGCGTAGAACGATCTGGCCTGCGACGGACGTCGGTCGAGGCCCTCTCGCCACCTGAAGGTCTCGGACAGGGCGTAGGCGCCGGATCCGGCCAGCACCGGCACCGCCAGCAGACCGGTGCCGATGATGGCCGCCGCGAAGATCACGAAAGTGAACTCGCCGGCGACCGGGCGCAGTGCCTCGGCCGCCTGCGCCGAGGTCTGGATGTCGGTCACGCCGGACGCGTTCAGGGTCGCCGCCGTCGCGTAGATGATGCACAGCGCGACAAGGTTCGAGACACCCATGCCCAGCACGGTGTCGGTCCGGATGCGCGCGAATTGCGGCTTCGCGTCACGCGGCGTGAGGCGGAGCGGCAGAGCGCCGCGACGGGATCGTTCCTCGACCTCCAGCGCGGCCTGCCAGAAGAACAGGTAGGGACTGATCGTGGTGCCGAGCACCGCGACCAGGGCCATGGCACCGCCTCCGTCGAACCTCAGATGCGGCACCAGGGTCGCGAGCAGCGCCCGGCTCCACGGCACGTGCGCCGTGAACACGACGGCGACGTACGAGAACAGCGACAGGGTCAGCCATTTCAGGAAGCCGGCGTAGAGCGCGTAGCTGACGAAGATCTCCGCGAGGACGCAGAGGATGCCGAACATCACGGTGTAGAGCCTGGCGCTGCCGCCCAGCAGCAGCCGCAACCCGGCTCCCATGGCGCCGAGGTCGGCGCCGAGATTGATCACGTTGGCCAGCAGCAGCAGCAGCACGATGCAGCGGACCAGTATCACCGGGTAGTGGCGGCGCAGGTTGTCGGCGATGCCGTGGCCGGTCACGCAGCCGATGCGGGCGCTGATCTCCTGGATGACGATCATGAAGGGCAAGCTGAACAGCATGGTCCAGGCCAGGCCGAACCCGAACTGCGCCCCGACCTGGCTGTAGGTGGCGATGCCGCTGGGATCGTCGTCGGCCGCGCCGGTGATCAGTCCCGGACCGAGCCGCCGGATCAGGTGCGAGGGCGGAGGCGCCGGCGGCGGCGGCAGCGGGATGTCCATCCCCCACCATAGGGTGAGGATCGCCGTCTTCGCATCATGCCGTCGGCACGGGCGGCCGCCGGACCGTGGCATGCGGCCGGGACGTGCGACCGGTCGCCAACATGTCATCCCCCGGCGCTGCCCGGCTGCTAGAGTGACCGCACACCGTCGGACGGAGCAGGATGGGAGCTTGTCAGCCGGTGCAGGTACGATGACATCACCACCGCTTCCGCGTCGTGCCGTGCTGCTCGCCGCGACGGTGGCCGGCCTCGGCTTGGCCCCGAACGCCGGAGCCGACGGCAGTGCGCCGATGGCGAAGGGCACGGTATTCGAGCAGGCCGATGGCGGCCGCAGGGGGCTGCCGAACGTCCTGGTCAGCAACGGCGAGGAGGTCGTGGTCACCGGCGCCGACGGAAGCTGGACGCTGCCCGTGTCGGACGGCGAGAGCGTGTTCGTCATCAAGCCCACGGGCTGGACCACGCCTGTCGACCCGGATACGCGGCTGGCGGACTTCGCCTACCTGCACAGCCCCCGCGGCACGCCGGCGTCGCTGAACACCCGCTTCCCCGGCGTCCAAGCCACCGGCCCGCTTCCCCGGAGCATCGATTTCGAGCTGCGCCGGCAGGAAGAGCCGAGCCGCTTCGACGTGCTGCTGCTGACCGATCCGCAGCCGGAAAGCAGCGCCGAGCTCGGCTATGTACGCGACGACGTCGTGGCACAGCTCGGCGAGTTCGGGGCCGCCTTCGCCATCGTGCACGGCGACCTGATGTTCGATGACCTCGCGTTCTACGACCGCTTCAACCGCATGCTCGGCGCCGCCGCCATCCCGTGGTACGCATGCCCCGGCACCCACGACATGAA
>CAXTOE010000042.1:4205-12711 GCA_964245685.1 uncultured Acetobacteraceae bacterium
GCCACCTTCATCCTGCTGGACAACGTGGAGTATCTCGGCACCGACCCTGCCCGCCCGCTGGCGGCCGGTCACTACCGAGGCCGCATCGGCGCGCGCCAGCTCGCCTTCATCCGCAACCTGCTCGTCCATGTGCCGCGCGACGGCCTGGTCGTGATCTCGCACCACATCCCGCTCTACACGCTGCTCTCGGGTGAACCGGCCAACGTCAATGCGGACACCGCCGAGCTGCTGGCCGCTGTCGCCAGCCACCCGAACTGCATCAGCTTCAGCGGCCACACCCACACCAACGAGCACTGGCATCTCGGCGCCGACGGCAAGCCCGCCGAGACCGGGCACCACCACCACGTGCTGTCGGCGGCCAGCGGCAGCTGGTGGAGCGGGCCGGACGACGTGCGCGGCATCCCCGTGGCACTGGCCACCGACGGTGCCCCGAGCGGCTTTCACGTGCTCTCGGTCGATGGCGGCCGGGCCACCACACGGCTGATCCCGTCGCACGACCCGGGGCGCGGGCTGCTGCGCATCGTGCTCGACAGCCAGGCGCACGAGATGTCGACGGAACTGCTGACCGAATACGCGCCGGGCGCGCTGCTGACCGGCCCGATCGCGGCGGCGCAGCTCGGCTCCACCCGCGTGGTGGTGAACTTCTTCGACGGCGGACCGCACTCCACGGTCGAGCTGGCGGCCGGCCACGGTGGGTTCGCCGCCATGAAGCCGGTCATACGGATCGATCCATTCGTGCAGGAGGTCTACGGCCGCAACGCCGCGACCAGGAAGCCATGGGTGAAGCCCGAGCTGTCGTCCCATCTGTGGCAGGCCGATCTGCCTGCCTCCCTGGGCGCGGGCACGCATCGGCTGCGGGTGCGCGCGACCGACGAGTACGGCGTTCGACATACGGCGTCGATGGTGCTGGAGGTGATCTAGCCGGCTGCGACCATTTCACCCGGCGCGTCGGCACGCGTCCGGCCGGCTGGCCGGGGACGCCCGCGCTCACGCCGCGGCGAGAGCCGGCTCCACCGCGACCAGGGATTCGACGAGCCTGCGGTCCGCCGCGGTCGCCGGATTATAGACGATCAGGCTGAGGTCCGGCCGGCCGTCGACGGCGAAGGCGGAATATTCCATGGCGATCGGTCCGAGCTGCGGATGGCGCAGATGCTTGACCCCATCGCCATGCGTCTGCACGTCGTTGTCGCGCCACATGGACGCGAACTCGGGGCTCGATCGACACAGCTCGTCGATCAGCGGTGCGACCTCGGCATCGGCGCCCGCACGCGCGGCGTCGATCCGGAAGGCCGCGACGACGAAGCGTGCCACCGCCTCCCACTCGGCCTGCACGGCGCGGACCCGGGTGTCGCAGAAGATCATGCGCAGGATGTTGCGTTGATCCGGCGGCAGGGCGCCGTAGTCGGTGAGCACGACCGCGGCCGCGCGGTTCCAGGCCACGACGTCCCAGGTGGCCGTCCTGACGATCGCCGGGCTGTAGGTCAGGGTGTCGAGCAGACGCTGCAGCCGCGGCGTGATCGCATCGCTGCCACGGTAGCGGATCTCGGGTGGGCGCCCGAGGCCGATCAGGAACAGGTGCTCGCGCTCGACCTCGGTCAGCGTCAGAGCTCGCGCGATCCGGTCGAGCACGTCCGCCGAGGGACGTCCGCCGCGGCCCTGCTCCAGCCAGCTGTACCAGGTCGCGCTGATGTTGGCGCGCTGCGCCACCTCCTCGCGACGCAATCCCAGGGTTCGGCGCCGGCCGCCGGAGATGCCGAACGAGGCGGGATCGAGCTTGGTGCGTCGGTTTCTGAGGTAGGCGCCGAGCGACCTGCCGTCAGACAAGACCATGCATCCTATTAGCCTCTATACCGGGATATTCTCACTACTTTAACAGCATCGAGATCGCGCCGACAACGTCTGCGGAACCTGGAGACTGCACCCATGCGCGTATTCGTAACCGGCTCCACCGGCTTCATCGGCCGCCTCGTCGTCACAGAACTCATCGAGGCCGGCCATCGGGTCATCGGGCTGACGCGGTCGGACGCCGGGGCGCGGTCGCTCCTCGCCGCCGGCGCCGAGGTGCATCGAGGAGATCTCGAGGACCTGCAGAGCCTGCGCGACGGCGCGTCCGATGCGGACGGCGTCATCCACACCGCCTTCGACCACGACTTCTCCAACTTCGTGGCGAACTGCCAGAAGGACAGCCGCGCCATCGAGGCGCTCGGCGGCGCGCTCGTCGGATCCGACCGGCCCCTCGTCATCACCTCCGGCACCGGGATGGGGAGCGCGGCGCCAGGTCAACCGGCCATCGAGGACGTGTTCAATTCCCACCACCCGAACCCTCGTGTCGCATCGGAGCTGGCAGGGGCTTCGATGCTGGCCGCCGGCGTCAACGTCTCCGTGATGCGCCTTCCCCAGGTCCACGACACGGTCACGCAGGGCCTGGTGACCCCGGCCGTGGCCATCGCCCGCGAGAAGGGTGTCTCGGCCTACGTGGGAGACGGCCTCAACCGCTGGCCGGCGGCGCACGTGCTCGACGTCGCCCGTCTCTACAGGCTGGCACTGGAGAGGCGGGAAGCCGGTGCGAGGTATCATGCGGTCGCAGAGGAAGGCGTCTCGTTCCGTGACATCGCCGCGGCGATCGGCCAGGGCTTGAAGCTCCCCGTGCTCTCGCTCCCTGCGACAGAGGCTGCAGGCCACTTCGGGTGGCTGGCACCGTTCGCCGGCCTCGACCTTCCGGCCTCGGGCGCACGTACGCAGGAACGGCTCGGATGGCATCCGACCGGCCCCGAACTGCTCAACGACCTCGAGAAGATGCGCTACGTCAGCGCTTAGGCAGACCCCGGCTGCCGGGGTAAGACGGGCCCTACCTGCCGGTCGGCTTCATCAAGCCGGCTGACCTCGCGGCACCGGTCGCCAGTCCGGCGGGGCGAGCTCGAAGCCCTCGAAGCGGAAGGCGGGTGCCACGACGCAGCACACCAGCGTCCAGTGCCCGAGGCAGGCGGCCGTCTGCCAGCATCCGGCCGGCACCAGGAGCTGTGTCGACTGTCGCATGGCGAGGTCGGGACCCAGGTGCTGGGCGCGGGCATCGTGGCCGTCCGCGGAGGTGGTCAGCACCAGGGGAGAGCCCGCCTGCCAGATCCACAGCTCCGCGGCATCGACGCGATGCCACGCGCTCACCTCCTCCGCGCGCAGGAGGAAGTGGATCGCGGTGCCGGAACCACGGCTGCCGTCGGAGGGCGCGTCGCGCCAGGTCTCGCGATAGGCGCCGCCCTCCGGATGCGGCCGCAGATCGAGGGCGCGGACCACGGCGTCGGCCGTCAGGCTGCTGTCGCGAAGGTCGATCATGCTGGCTCCTGGGTAGCCGGGTTCGGCTAGCTGTTGGTGCGCCCGAGCTTGTCCGGGTCCACGCCGCCGCCCTTGGCGCCGTCGTTCGCCACGTCGCCCTCGAACGTGTTGTCGGCCTCGACGTCCTCGGGGTCGACCCCGGTGGCGGCGAAGGCGCCCTTCGACGCGCCGATGCCGGGATTGCGCTCGAGATCGTCGGGCGGACGCGGCGTGTCGGCGCCGAGATCGTCCGGACCTGCCGGCGGATGGGTGGGATGCTTCGAGGACGTCATGTGCGGTCTCCTGGCGCGTTCCCGGACGGACGAGGCGTCCGACGCGGATGGCCTTGCTGAACGCCTCGGTCCTCCCCGGGTGCCGCGACGAGGCGGCGCGACATCGCACGTCAGCGTGTTCGCGAATTGTAAAACCATCCCGCCTGGCGACAGAGTGCAGCAATCTGAGACGAGCCGCAGCGGGAGAGCAGAGTGATTCGATCGGTCATGTTGGGCACGTGCCTCGGCGTCGCCTCGGCGCTGGGTGCCCTGGTGCAGGGTGAGGCCGCCGCCGGGACGGCGGACGCGCTGGCGCCGCAGGGCTTCGGCAAGCCGCCGGCGATCGCGGCGCGACCGGTGACCGAGACGCTGTGGGGGCGCAAGGTCACCGACGCATATCGCTTCATGGAGGCGCTGGATCCGGCGACCATCGGCTGGATGAAGGCACAGGGCGCCTACACCCGCGCCATCCTGGACAGCATCGGGCCGAGGCAGGCGCTGGCACGACGGATCGCCGCCTTCACCGGCAGCTTCGGCTTCATCCAGGACTATGCCAGCTATGGCGGGCGCGCCTTCTACGAGGAGCGCACGCCAGGATCGGACAATTTCGACCTGGTCGTGAGGGACGCCCGCGGCCGACGCAAGATCGTGGATGTCGCGGCGCTGCGCGCGGCGCACGGCGGCAACCCGTACGCGATCAACTACTTCCTCGCCGCCCCCGACGGCAGCAAGGTCGCGGTCGGCATCTCCGAGGGCGGCTCGGAAGCGGCTTCCATCTCGGTCTACGACGCCGGCACCGGCGCCCTGGTCGCGGGACCGGTCGACCGCGCCCAGGCCGGCGCTACCGCCTGGAGCAACGACAGCCGCGAGCTGTACTTCATCCGCCTGAAGAAGCTGGCGCCGGGGGAGTCCCCGACCCACAAGTTCTTCGACGCCACCCTGCTGGGCTGGGACCTGAAGGGCGAGCCGGTGCCGATACTGGGCTCGACGGTGGGACACGGCCCGCATTTCGACAGCGTCGAGACACCGGCCCTGACGGTGACGCCGACCTCTCCGGTGGCGGTCGCGATCGACATCAACGGCGTGCAGAACGAGCTGGCGCTGTGGCTGGCGCCCGCGTCGCAGGTGGGCGACCCGAAGCTGCGCTGGAAGCCGTTCGTCGGCCGCGACGACGACGTGAACAGCTTCGACGCCCACGGCGACCAGCTGTTCCTGCTGTCGCACAAGAACGCGCCGACCTTCCAGGTGCTCGGGGTGACGGCGGGACAGGAGCTGGCGGCGGCACGGGTGCTGGTGCCGGCCAGGCCGGATCGCGTCATCGACTCCATCCACGCCGCCGCCGACGGGCTCTACGTGCTGGCGCGACAGGGCGCCTACTCGCGGATGCTGCGCCTGGCCTACGGCAGCGGTGCCGTCGACGAGGTCGCGCTGCCGTTCGAGGGCCACGTCGACAGCGCCTTCACCGACCCGAGCCAGCCGGGTATCTCGATCGCGCTGAGCAGCTGGGTGGTGCCGCCGACCGAGTTCTCCTACGACCCGACCGGCCGGCGCTTCACCGACCTGAAGCTCGGCACGCGACCGCCGCTGGATGCTTCCGGCTTCGTCGTGCGCGACCTGCAGGCGCGCGCGCACGACGGCGTCATGGTGCCGCTGTCGCTGGTGCAGCCGAAGGGCGTCGGCGGGCCGCAGATCGTGCTGATCCAGGCCTACGGCTCGTACGGCATCTCGCAGCTCGCCGACTTCAGCCCGCGCGCGGTGAGCTTCCTGACCGAGGGCGGAAGCTACGCCTCCTGCCACGTGCGCGGCGGCGGAGAGCTCGGCGACGGCTGGCGGCTGGCGGGCAAGGACCGACAGAAGCCCAACACCTGGCGCGACCTGATCGCCTGCGCCGACGACCTGATCGCGCGCGGCGTGACGACGAGGGACAAGCTGTTCATCTTCGGCGGCTCGGCGGGCGGCATCACGATGGGCCGGGCGATGACCGAGCGGCCCGACCTGTTCGCCGGCGTGATCGACGCGGTGCCGGCGGCCAACACGCTGCGCTCCGAGTTCTCGCCCAATGGGCCCGACAACATCCCGGAGTTCGGCACCATCACCCGCCGCGACGGCTTCGCCGACCTGTTCATGGACGATTCCATCCAGCACGTGAGGAAGGGCGTCCGCTATCCGGCGGTGATGATCACGACCGGGCTGAACGATCCGCGCGTCGCCCCCTGGGAGCCGGCGAAGCTGGCGGCGACGCTGCAGGCCTCGGGAACGCCCAACCCGGTGCTGCTGCGCATCGACGCCAAGGCCGGGCACGGCATCGGCTCGACCAAGACGCAGAACGACGAGCTGTATGCCGACATGTACAGCTTCGTGTTCTGGCGCGCCGGGCGCCCGGGCTGGCGGCCGGTCCGCGGCGCCGGCGGCTAGAACCCCGTTCAGGCCCGCGCTCAGACCTCCTGCAGCGGCAGGTGCGGCCGGGGCGGCAGCTCGACCAGGACGGGATCGCCCGGCCGGACCTCGCCGTCCGAGAGCACGACGCACATGATGCCGGCCTTGCGTATCAGGTTGCCCTGCGGGTCGCGGTCCAGCACCGCCGCCATCAGGCCGGGCTGGCAGCGGTTCAGCTGGCGGCAGGGGTTGCGCAGACCGGTCACCTCCAGCACGGCGCTCGGCCCGACGCGAAGCCGGGTGCCGCGCGGCAGATCGAGCAGCGCCACGCCGCGCGTGGTGATGTTCTCGCCCATGATCCCGGGCGCGACGCGAAAGCCCGCCGCGCGCAGCTCGTCGTGCAGCTCCTCGTGGATCAGGTGCACCTGACGCAGGTTCGGCTGCGTCGGGTCGCGCGCCACGCGGGAGCGATGCTTGACGGTCGCGCCCATATGCGCGTCGCCCTGCACGCCGAGCCCGGTCATCAGCCGGATGCTGGGCTCGACCCGCTTGCTGAAGTCGTGCGCGGCGGCGCGGCTCACGCTGCTGACGACAGCCTCGCGCGAGATCTCGTGGCCTGAAAGCCCCTGCCCCATCGTTCCCATCGAGCCAGCGTCGCAGCAGCCCGCCGCTCGATCAAGCGCGGCAGCATCAGGGCGGCATCAGGGCGGCCGGGTGGTGTCCGGCGCCCAGTACAGCAGTCGCCCGAGCAGCCGGTCGACCAGGACCCAGAGCAGGATCGCCATCAGCGCCAGCACGAACAGGGCGGCGAACATCACGTCGGTCTGGATGCGCGCGTTGGCGTTGAGCATGACGTAGCCGAGTCCGGCGGATGCCCCCACCCACTCGCCGATCACCGCACCGATCGGCGCGATCGCGGTGGCGACGCGCAGGCCGGAGCCGAACGCCGGCATCGCCGCCGGCAGCCGCACGTGCCGCAGGATCGACGCAGGCGACGCGTCCATGGTGCGGGCGAGATCCACCCAGCCGGGATCGGTGCGTCGCAGCCCGTCGGAGAACGCGGCGGTGACCGGAAAGAAGATCACCAGGATCGCCATCACCACCTTCGAGGCCATGCCGAAGCCGAACCAGAGCACCAGCAGCGGCGCCAGCGCGAACACCGGAACCGCCTGGCTGAGCAGCAGCAGCGGCATCAGCCAGCGCTGCAGCAGCGGCGAGAACACGATGCCGAGCGCGCAGGCCGCGCCGAGCAGGGTGCCGAGCAGCAGCCCCAGCACGGTCTCGGACAGGGTGGTCAGCGTGCTCCAGGCCAGCAGGTCGCGCTGCTGCCAGAGTGCCACCGCGACCGAGCGCGGGTCGGGCAGCAGGTAGGCCGGGATGCCGCCGAGCCGGCTGACCGCCCACCACAGCGCCAGCAGGCCGAGCAGGGTCACCAGCGGGCGCGCGGCGCGCGACAGGCGACGCCTCATCGCGGTTCCAGCTCGGTCAGGGCGCGCATCAGCCGTCCCTGCACGTGCAGCAGCGCCGCGTCGTCCGGGGCGCGCGGCGTGCGGCCGGCGATGCAGATCGGCGGTCCGAGCCGCGCCGGATGACCCGACAGCACGACGAGGCGATGGCCGAGCCGGCACGCCTCGAGCGGATCGTGCGTGATCAGCAGCACGGTGCGGTCCTGCAGCAGCTCGGCGGCGAGGTCCTGCACGCGGGCGCGGGTGAAGTTGTCGAGCGAGGAGAACGGCTCGTCCATCAGCACGATCGGACGGTCCTCGTAGAGCGTGCGCGCGATCGCCACGCGCTGGCGCATGCCGCCCGACAGCGCCGCCGGCAGTGCCCTGGCGCGCGCCGCGAGCCCGACCCGATCGAGCAGGTGCAGGGCGCGCCCGCGGTCCTGCCGCTCGCGCCGCAGCCTCGATCCGAGCATCACGTTGCCGATCACGTCGAGCCAGGGATAGAGCAGGTCCTGCTGCGCCATGTAGGCGATGCGGCCCGCGAGCGGCATCCCGTCGCTGGCCGCGACCGCGCCGGCCGACGGCATGGAGAGGCCCGCCACGATCCTGAGCAGGCTGCTCTTGCCGACGCCGCTGGTCCCGAGCAGGACCACGAACGCGCCGCCCTCGACCTCGAGGGCCAGGTTCTCGAAGACGGTGCTGCCGTCATAGCGGAGCGTGAGCCCCGTCATCAGCAGGCCGGGCGGCGCTGGCACGGACCGCTCCACGCCGGGACCGCTCACGCCTGCCGCTGCGCCGCCGCCGGGTGGTATGCGGCTTGCAAGGAGCAGTCCGGCGGCGTCCCGAAGCAGCCTGTCGTGTCGAGCAGGATACGGATGGTGCGGCGCTCCCTGCGAAGCCGATCGAAGGCGCGTGGCGCACCGCGCCAGGGCGGGTTTCGCACGAGCTATACGCGGACGAGGCAGGCCGGACCAGGGTCGGGTCCTGGATGACGGCGAGGCGGCATCGCGGAGCGATGAAGAGACACCCGGCATGACGAGGAAGACCAGATGACCGACGCACGCTTCCACCTTGGCTGGTTTACCAGCTTTGCCGGCAGTGCCT